>CACYDD010000076.1 GCA_902773065.1 uncultured Ruminococcus sp.
ATTTGTTTGATGAAACACAAGTTTCTATATTCAAATCTTATAGGTTATTTGTCCCTTTGTCAATATGAAATTTGCATTTTTTTTATATTTTTTCAATTATTATTAAAATTCTCAAAAAATATGCCGTAATATCATAACGGTTTGTATAAAAATGGAGGAAGATTTTATGTCAGAAAGAAAATTTGCAGTCATTGGTCATCCCATTGGTCACACCATGTCGCCGTTTATTCATCAGCGTTTGTTTGAATTGGCAGGCCAGCCGGGAGAGTATTCCGTCATTGATGTTGCTCCCGAAGAGCTTCCTGTTAAAATCAAAGCACTGAATGAGCTTGCAGGTTATAACATTACGATCCCGAACAAGCAGGAAATCATTCCTTTTCTTGATAAACTGGATAAAAAGGCGGAGCTTTACGGTTCGGTCAATACCGTCAGAAACGGAAAAACAAGAAAAGGCTTTACTACAGACCCCGACGGCTTTTTAAAGGCACTTGCGGCAGAGGGAATCCCGTTTGAAGGCAATGTTGCCATTATAGGCTGCGGTGGTGTTGCAAGAACCTTTGTATATGAAGCAGCTCTTGCAGGATGTGATATTACTATAGCGGTGCGCCCTGAGGATGTCAGTATAAGAGATGCACTTGCAAAGGATGTGTGTCAGAAAATTGAGGGTGCAAAGGTCAGCACCTGTCTTATTTCTGAAATTGAAGAAAAAAATCTGTATCCCGATTTGTTGGTAAATGCCACACCTGTCGGAATGTACCCGAATACGGATGTAATGCCTGTATCTGAAAAGGTTATCGCAAGAAGCAAAAGCGTTTTTGATGCGATTTACAATCCGCTTGAAACAAAGCTTGTCAAGATTGCGAAATCTCAGGGTGCAAAGGCTGTCGGCGGCATGGCAATGCTGGTATGGCAGGCGGTCGTCGCTCATGAGATATGGGACGGCAGCACTTACAATATTGACGATATCAATGCGCTTATTGAGGACAGCGCAAAAGAGTTACAGAAAAACTTTTAAAGAGTGTGGAATGTGGAGTGTGGAATTGCAGCATGGTAAAGTTTCTTTCTAAATCCAACTTCATCAGTCTCCTCAACCCCATCGAACCGCCTGCGGAGGCCCTCTGCCTTCCCAATGGTGAGAAATAATATACCAATTTCCGGTTAAAATTCCTTATTGTATCTCAGATTAAAAAGAAAAAAATTGGAGAGAAATTAAATGAAACAGAGAAATATTATCTTATGCGGCTTTATGGGCTGCGGAAAAAGTACGGTCGGCGCACTGCTGGCAAAGAAAAACGGCATGGCGTTTGTTGATCTTGACAGCTATATAGAAAAGCAGCAGAATAAAACCATATCAGACATCTTTGCTGAAAACGGCGAAAACTATTTCAGAGAACTTGAAAAACAAGCAGCAAAGGAACTGATGGAAAAAAACGGTCTTGTAGTAGCAGCAGGCGGCGGAACACTGACCTTTTCCGAAAATGTCGAAACATTCAGAAAAAACGGAAAGATCATACTGCTTGACATTCCGATCGAAACCGTTGCAAAAAGGCTTGAAAACGACACGACCCGTCCGCTTCTGAACAGACCGGACAAAGACAAGGCAATGAAGGAACTTTACGATAAACGACTTCCTCTTTACCGTGCTGCAGCGGATATGATCGTAAACGGAGATGACTCACCGATGCAGGTCTGCAAGGATATTATAGCTGCATTGTAAAATAAGGAAATTATTTTTCAATAGGCAGTTGAAAAAAACGTAAGATAAATATATAATAGATATCGGTGTGTATATTTATGATATAAGCTGAAAGGATTGAAGAAAATGGCACAGCAGAAAAAGCTTGTGGAAGCAATTACATCCCGTGATGAGGATTTTGCAAAGTGGTATACGGACATTGTAAAAAAGGCAGAGCTTGCCGATTATTCGGGTATCAAGGGCTGTATGGTGATCCGTCCGCACGGCTATGCAATATGGGAAAATATACAGAAAGACCTTGACGAGCGATTCAAGAAAACAGGTCATGAAAATGTTTATATGCCGATGTTTATTCCCGAAAGCCTTTTACAGAAGGAAAAAGATCATGTTGAGGGCTTTGCTCCCGAATGTGCATGGGTAACGGTAGGCGGCAGCGAAAAGCTCAACGAAAGGCTTGCGATTCGTCCGACTTCGGAAACATTGTTCTGTGAGCATTTCGCAAAGGTCATCAATTCCTATCGTGATTTGCCGAAGCTGTATAACCAGTGGTGCAGCGTGGTACGCTGGGAAAAGACGACACGTCCGTTTTTACGTACATCGGAGTTCCTATGGCAGGAAGGTCATACCATGCACGAAACCGAGCAGGAGGCTCAGGAAGAAACGCTTCAGATGTTACAGGTATATACAGACTTTTATAAAGAAACACTTGCCATACCGGCTGTTACAGGCAGAAAAACCGAAAAGGAAAAGTTTGCAGGTGCAGTAGCCACCTACACCATAGAGCCGATGATGCACAACGGTGTGGCACTGCAGGGCGGTACTTCTCATTTCTTCGGAGACGGTTTTGCACGGAGTTTTGACATTACCTTTACAGGAAGAGACAACAAATTACAGTATCCTTTCCAGACTTCATGGGGCGTATCTACCAGAATGATCGGTGCACTGATCATGGTACACAGCGACGATGACGGTCTTGTGCTTCCGCCGAAAATCGCACCGATTCAGGTTGCGGTCATTCCTGTTGCACAGAAAAAAGAGGGGGTTCTCGAAAAGGCAGGCGAGCTGAAAGACAGACTGCTTGAAATCGGTCTGAGAGTCAAGCTGGACGACAGCGACAAAGCACCCGGCTGGAAATTCAGTCAGTATGAAATGCTCGGTGTACCCATAAGAGTTGAAATCGGACCTAAGGATATCGAAAAGAACCAGTGTGTGCTTGTGCGCCGTGATACAAGAGAAAAAACTTTCGTTTCTCTTGATAAGCTTGAAGAAACTGTTCAGGAGCTTCTTGCCGATATTCACGAAAGCATGTATAATGCTGCACTTCAGAATCTTCATGAAAAGACCTTTGTTGCCCATACCCATGAGGAATTCCTTGATATCGCCGAAAACAAACCCGGCTTTATCAAAGCAATGTGGTGCGGTGACAGTGCCTGCGAAGACCAGCTCAAGGACGAAACAGGCGGCGTAAAATCACGCTGTATTCCTTTTGTTGAGGAGCAGCTTTCCGACACCTGCGTTTGCTGCGGCAAACCTGCCAAGCACATGGTTTACTGGGGAAAACAGTATTAAAAAAGAATAAACCATAAATAATAAAGGGGCTGCCGCAAGACAGTCCCCTCATGCTATCATCACAGCTTAGGACAGACGAGGAGGAAGCAGGTATGCAAATCGATGTCAATTTAAACATTCAGTATTCCGCACCAAAAGAGGTATGGACGAAAATAGATGATGTGTACAAAGCAATGCCGTACTGGTCAGGTGATGAAAAACAAACAGGAAAATGGCTCGGTGATGATATTGCACTGTCAGCTTCTGTAGAACCGGGCGGAATACAGATAACAGGAGAAATGCCGGAAGATATATGGAACAAGTGGTACGCCGGGCTGAAAAACAGGCTGACAAAAGCACTTGGCTATGAGATCGGTGAGCCGGAGCAAGGATATGGATTCAAATACTGGAAGCCGTTCCGAAAGAAATATGCAGACATCAAAAGTATCGATAAAGAAAAAATTGTCTTTCAGGATTACTCTATGTTCTATTGGGAACAGTTCGACAGGGTGGAGAGAGATATTACAGCGAAGCCACCGTATTTTGTCTTTCAATCATCACTTATCGAGATTTGGCTCAGTTTTGAAGAAAGCGGAGCAGGTGCGAAACGAAAAATGAAAGAAAATTTTCGTGATTTTCACAAGCAGTTGAATCATCTTGGAATCAGGTCACTTGATTTGTCCTGAAAAAATAAACTGAAATATAAGGATGGTGCATATGGGAAATTACTTTAATCCTGATAATGACAGGTTTCAGATGGCTGTCAATAATGATATTTATGTTGACAAATCGGAATTGATTCAAATTACAAACAGTCGGCTGAATAAGGGAGACAAACGCTTTATCTATGTCAGCCGTCCGAGACGTTTCGGAAAATCGACAGCGTTGAATATGTTGTGTGCCTACTACAGCAAGGGATGTCGTTCGGAAGCGATTTTTAATCAGCTGGCTATATCACAAAGCGAGAGCTATCAAAAATATCTGAACCGTTTTAATGTGATTTATGCCGATATGCAGAAATTTCTGCGGCTGAGCAGAAATAATATTGATAAAATGCTGGATATTTTCGCTGAAAGGGTAATCAAAGAAATCAGCAATGCATATTCGGAATTTGAAACGGATGAAACAGACCTGCCGTCTTATCTGGAACAGTTTTATTGCCGCTATCATGCGCAGTTTATTATCCTGATTGACGAATGGGACTGTGTCTTCAGAACGGTTAAAGGGGATGAAGCGGCTAAAAAATACTATCTTGATTATCTTTCAAGCTTACTGAAAGAACAGCCTTATGTTGCACTTGCCTATGTAACGGGAATTCTTCCTATCAAACAATACGGAAATAACTCTGTTCTGAATATGTTTGATGATTCCATTATGACACAGCCTTATGATTTTGCACCGTATATCGGCCTGACTTCGGAGGAAGTGAAATTCTTATGTGAAAAATACCGTGTCAGCTTTGATATAATGAAAAGCTGGTATGACGGCTATAAGCTGAAATCATTTGAGATGTACTGCCCACGTTCGGTAATATCTGCTATCGAAAAACAGGAATTCAAAAGCTACTGGACACAAACAGAAACATATGAAGCATTGTCCGGCTATATTGCAATGGATTTTGACGGTCTGCACAGTACACTTGAAAATATTCTTGCTGGTCAGAAAGTGTTTATTGACCCTTACACTTTTGCCAATGATATGTTTCATTTCAAAGACAAGGATGATATTCTCACTTTACTGGTACATTTAGGTTATCTTGGGTATGACGGTGATACCAAAGAGGTATTTATTCCGAACAAGGAAATTGCCGATGAATTTGTCAGAAGCATGAGAAAAACAGGTCTTTGGAAAGAAACGATCAATGCAGTCGTTAAATCCAGACAGCTTCTGACCGATACGTTGAATGGAGAAGTTCAAAAGGTTGCCGCTGCAATAGAGGAGGTACATGAAAATGTTCCAATTCTGTCATACAACAATGAGCAGTCATTACGATTTGTTATCCTGTTGGCGTATTATTATGCAAGGGAGCAATACAACATCTTTCAGGAAATGCCTTCAGGAGACGGATATGCTGATATTGTGTTTTTGCCGAAACCGAATATTGGTCTTTCTGATTATCTTCCCTTGGTAATTGAACTGAAATGGAATCAGTCCGCTGAAACTGCAATCAGGCAAATCAAAAACAGAAAATATATCAAAGCACTTTCCGGATTTGATAAAGCCCTGCTGGTGGGTATCAATTATGATAAGAATACAAAGAAACATGAGTGTATGATTGAAGAACAGGTCATCAAAGAGTGATGCTGTGAAAAGTAAAAATAATAAAGGCGATACCATGAAAGCTGTTTTCATCGGTATCGCCTTTTATCATCAGTCAGTCGTCTGTCTGAAATCGTAATTTTCATATTCAAATGCGTCTGCATCTTCATCGTTCGGGTCTGACCTTCCTCTGTGAACATATCCTTCCGTCACTTTTTCCAATCCTGCGATCGCCTGCAGGAGTTCTTCACGGCAATCTCCGAATTCATCATTCCGTTTATCAAGAATTTCAATTTTCGTCAGATAAGCAAGATATAAGCTTCTGTCCTGCTCACTCAGATCATTTTTTACCCGGGTTCTCATTTCCGAGAGCTGTTGATCGGTAAAATACTTCATTATATTTTTCACCTCCGGTCTATAAAACCACAAAGCGACAGGAAAACTCCTGCCGCTTTATTTTTATCAGATCATGCTTCCAGATCCTTGCATTTTACTCGGTTCATTCTGCAATAATGTCTTATATAAGAATTTTCTCTTGAACAACGAACGATCAGTGTTCTGTTAGAACCGTTAAACGCATTTTCTTCTATCGATGTAATGGTATTCGGAAGAATCAGACTTCTGAGTTTGCTGCACTTACTGAATGCACCGTACTCGATCACTTCAAGATTGTGAGGAATGTTAACAGTGTTCAGTGATTCACAACCTGTAAATGCACCTGCACCAATGACTGTAACAGCTTCGGGAATATTTACTGTTGTAAGAGATTCGCACCAACTGAATACATTTTTACGGATATTCTTTACGCTCTCCGGAAGGACTACCTTTTTAAGACCTCTGCATCCGCTGAATACATTCTCAGGAAGCTCTTCTACTCCATCCGGAATCACAATTTCTTTCAGTGCCTCGCAGTTGAGGAATGCATGCTTGCCAAGGTGCTGTATTGTAGGCGGTATAACAAAGTCTGTCAGCTTTTCGCATCCGCTGAACGTACTTTGTCTGATTCTTGAAACAGTTGAAGGAACTGTAAATTTCGGCAGGTTGACACATCCTGTGAAAGCTCCTCTTCCGATTTCGAGAATTCCGTCATGCAAATTAACAGTGATCAGCTTTGTGCAATTTTCAAAAGCTCTTTCGCCAATTTTTAACAATGAAGCTGGGAGATCGATCGATTCCATCACGGTATTTCCTGAGAAAGCACAGTCATCAATTACCTGATAACCTTCCGGAACGGTAACATGTGCACCGTTCTGCTGTGCTGCATCCACATTGGTAAATACTTTTGCTCCGACAGGGATCTGTACTCCTGTTCCTGACACATTCTGTTGTACAGGTTCGTTTGCATCTTCATCAGGTATCGGATCATTTGACGGTACAGCTACGGGCTGCTCATCGGGAATCGGTTCGTTGGACGGGATCACCGGCTCATCCGGGATCGGTTCATTGGATGGTACTGCCGGCTGCTCTTCCGGCACAGGTTCATTGAATGGTACAGTCGGCTGCTCTTCCGGCACAGTTACATTTGAGTGTGTCGGCGTTGGCTCCGAATAAACCGGTGCAGCAGGCTGCTGCGGCATCTGCGGTTGCTGCTGCATCCACGGATTATATCCCGGCTGTTGGCTCGGATCCTGTCCCGGCTGCGGCTGCATCCACGGGTTGTATCCGGGCTGCTGCTGCATCCACGGATTATATCCGGGCTGCTGGCTCGGATCCTGTCCCGGCTGCGGCATCCATGGATTGTATCCCGGCTGCTGGGGCTGCGGCTGTTGCGGAGTCACTGCCTGTGGCTTGTACTCTTCGGGTTTCGGAGCTTCCGGCTGAACTGGCTGTTCCGGCTCTGCTTCCTCTGTAAAGTCAAATACAGGTGATTCAGGCTTTGGCTCTTCCGGCTGGGCAGGCTGCTCAGGTTCTGGTTCTGGCTCTGCCTCGTCTGTGAAATCAAATACAGATGATTCTATTTTCGGTTCTTCCGGTACAGCAGGCTGTTCGGGTTCTGCTTCTTCTGTGAAATCGAATACAGGAGATTCAGGCTTCGGTTCTTCGGGTACAACCGGTTGCTCGGGTTCTGCTTCTTCTGTGAAATCGAATACGGGAGATTCAGGCTGCACTTCCTGCATGGCAGGCTGCTGAGGCTCTGCTTCCTCCGTAAAATCGAATACAGGAGACTCGGGTTTTACTTCTTCCTGAGCAGGCTGTTCGTGTACGGCAGGTTTTTCAACCTTAGCACTTGTCTGTTCAGGCAGCTGCGACGGTTTCTTGGAAGGCAATACAAAATTGCCTTTCTTGCCGTTTGCAGATTTTTCCCACATATCGTCGGAGTTTCCCTGATCTTCCCATACTTCTCCCGACTGGATCATCAGCGGATTATCTCCTCCGCTTTCACCTGATTCATTGATATTCTCGGGAATCTGATACATATGGATATTCGGTGTAATACCGAACATCGGAACATTCCAATTTAATGCGTAAACATAGGTTTCAACTACGTAACAAGCCCATTTTTCTGCGATAAATATTTCCTGCGTCAGCACCTTGATCGACTGAAGAATTGCAATACACTTATCAATCTCCGGCTGGTCATTCGCCAGATAAAGTGCATTACACACGCCTGCCTCATAAGCATCCATAAAGAGCTTGCGTTCCTGTTTCAGATCAGGGATCAGCTCATTGAGTGCTGCTTTCAGCTGCAGTCCATCAATAATCACTTCAATTCCATAGGTTTTCACTATGTATCTCAGTGCTTCCTTTGCATTCTGGAAAGTCAGCTTGTTTTCTTTTTCCTGTTCAAGCTTTGCTCCGCAGAAAGGGCAGTTTACCAGATTAGCGGTATGAGTGTTTGTTTTCCACTCACTGCCACATTGTTTACATTGCATTTATTTTCACCGCCTTTTTGGGAATTTCAAAAACAGAGAAAATATGTTTCATCTCTTTAAAATCCCTTCCTATTTCATAACAATAATTACATATATAACTATACTAAATTTTTTATGAATTTTCAATAGTTATGACGAAATTTTTATTTAATTTATTAAATTTTAATCAATCCCATCATCAAAATAGATAATATCGATATTCACAAAAAATCAAATACAGCAAAAATGAATAAAATTAAGATGTTCCGAAATACACTTCCTGTTCCACAGAAGCATTTAATCAAAACACCCTGAATCTTCATATTACATTAATACAAGGATACTCATTCATTTTATATTAATATTATACTAAATAAAAACCAATAAATCAACATTTTTTTACACAATTTATAAAACAATTTCAACAAAAATGACTTGTTATTTTTTACACTGCAAACTAATGTGAAAAACCGCAGTACAAGTCACCCTCATACTGCGGTTTTCATTCACTGCATTGTGCAGTATTGTTTACTTATCGAACGGAGGGCAGCAATCGGTCATGCTTTCGCCGACCTTTGTCTTGAACTCGTATTTTACAGGGATCTTGATGCGTACCTTCTGAACGAGGACAAGGCGGCAGGAATCCGGTTTTTTCTTGCAGTCGTCACACAAAACGACAGGCTCACCGCAAAGCTCTATTTCCACTCTTCCGACTTTAGCGTCCGGCTTGATATCCACAGGGATATCGATCTCGATGTTGTGTTTTGCTACTTTTTCTTTCTCATCAGTTTTTCCGCCCTGATAGTCCGGATATACTTCGTAAAGTTCATTCATATTTAACACCCAAATTTATTTTTTACAGCTTTTTATTCGCTGTTTAGTATATATTATTCTGTGGGCAAAAATATGTTACAACCGGCGAGCCGGCGGAGTGCCTCCGCTTAGAAAAATTCACACTAACTGATCGCAGTAATTTTCCACAGCCTTTCTCAGAAACGCCGCACCGCCCTTAGCGATATTTTCATAGTATGCGGTAAATCTTTCATCCTCTGTGTACATTTTCACAAGTGCCTGATGTGCTTCGGGAGAATACACTCCGTCCGCCCAGAAAAGACTCGCCCATTCTCCATGGAGCTTTGCCATTTCCAGTGCTTCTTCGCTTTGGGGCTTACCTTCGGGGGCAAGCTTTGCAAGCAGTTTTTCTGCTTTGGCTCTGAGCTGTTCCGATTTCAGCCACTTTTCCTCTGTCAGCCCCGAAAGAATATTATTGGTTGCCTCATAAACCTCTTCCCCATATTCTTCCTTAATTTCTGCACCATAATTCTTTTCGTTTTCCTCAATCATTTTCTTCTTGATTTCATTAAAATCTCCCATATCTTCCAATCCTTTCTTAAATAATGCATAATTCATAATGCATAATGCATAATGAATGGCATAGAAAACTTTTTCCTTCCATTCTGTGTTCTTTACATAGAATAGCCTGTTAAAAGCATCCACGAACAATCACCTGCTACCCATGAAAAAATCCAAACTTCTAAACCCAAAATTAATAAAAATAGAAACGCGGCAATAAAGCCAAAGCTTAATAAGTACTTAGAACTTGGAATACAAAACAGGAGCCGGTGCTATTGAAGTTGTTCTCCGCCGGCTTTGGCAAACAGACGCTGCGTTTCAAAATACAATCCCCGGTGTTCCCTGGCGGTAAGCTGAGGGTCGGTTTCAAGAATCTGCCTTGCGGCCTCCTGTGTTTCGTCAAGAATTTCCATGCTCGACATACTCGCAACTTTGAGTTCGGGCAGACCGTGCTGCCGTGAGCCGAAAAAGTCGCCCGGACCTCTCAGTCTCAGGTCCTCGTCCGCTATTTTAAAGCCGTCATTGGTTCTGCACATAACAGACAGCCGTTCTCTTGTGTTGTCACTTTGTTTATCCGACACAAGAATACAGTAGGATTTGTCACTTCCCCTGCCGACCCGTCCTCTCAGCTGGTGAAGCTGGGAAAGCCCGAACCGCTCGGCATTTTCTATCATCATAATTGTCGCATTCGGAACATTCACACCGACTTCAATTACCGTTGTGGAAACCAGAATATCGATTTCTCCTGCTGCAAAAGCCGACATCACACTATCTTTCTCTTTTACTTTCATTTTACCGTGAAGGAGTGCGGTTTTACAAGTTCCGAGAACGGTTTTTTTCAGCTTGTCAATATATTCTTCTGCCGAAGCAAGCTCTGATTCATTCTGCTCCACAAGCGGGCAAACAATATAGCATTGGTGTCCGTTATCAATATTCTTTTTCAGAAAACCAAAAGCTCTGTGCCGTTTCGGACTGTCTATCAGGTAGGTATCAACCTTCTGCCTTCCCGGCGGCAGTTCGTCCAGTATGGAAAGGTCTAAATCCCCGAAGATCATCAGTGCAAGCGTTCGCGGAATCGGGGTTGCCGACATGACCATAATGTGCGGATTTTCCCCCTTGGAAATCAGTGCCGATCTCTGCGCCACACCGAAACGGTGCTGTTCATCTGTGATGACAAGTCCCAACTTTTTAAATCTGACATTTTCCGAAATCAACGCATGAGTGCCGATAATAATATCGATTTCTCCGTTTTCTAATGCCTCATAAACAGGGCGTTTTTTTGCTGCTGTGATCGAGCCTGTCAGGAGTGAAACTCTGATATCGGTATCTTTCAGAAGTTCCGTGAGAGAATTAAAATGCTGTGTGGCAAGTATCTCTGTCGGTGCCATAAATGCACACTGAAAACCGTTTTTTGCCGCTGTATAGCAAACTGCCGCCGCTACCGCTGTTTTACCGGAGCCAACATCTCCTTGAACAAGTCTGTTCATAGGGTGCGTACCTGCACTCATATCGGCAATACATTCTCTGACAGCTCTTTTCTGTGCATTGGTAGGTGCAAAAGGCAAAAATGAGACAAACTCATCTGTGAAGTCGTTTTCGATTTTTAAAGAAGTTGTTTCCTTTTTGCTGCCGCCTTTGAGTCTTGCCATACCAAGCTGCAATACGAGCATTTCTTCAAATGCCAATCTGTCCCTTGCCCTGTCTACATCCTCAAACACTTCCGGAAAATGAATATTTTTAATTGAAAAATCCAGTGAACAAAGATGATATTTCTTTCGGATGTTTTCAGGGATAGGGTCGTTGATTTTTTCGGGCAAGAGAGTAAAAGCCTGCTGCATAGCGGCTTCAATTTGTTTTGTGGAAAGTCCTGCCGTCTGAGGGTAAACAGGGTGGATTCCCTCCGCCCTTGTTTCTGATACTGTCGGCGAACTCATTTCATAGGCATATCCGCTTTTCTTGACAATACCGTAAAAAAGGAATTCCCCACCATCACGCAGTTTATCATAAAGATATTTCTGATTAAAAAACGTCACTGTCATGCGGTCATATCCGTCACAGACAACAAGCTTTAAAATCATCATTCCGCCCCTGATCCTCGCCGGCGGCTGTGCCGATTCTACCTCTGCCCTGACACAGCAAACCGCATTCTGCGGTGCATCCGCTATTTTATACGGTTCGCTCCAGTCCTCATAGTTGCGTGGATATAACCGCAGAAGCGCACCAACACTATCCGCTCCCAACTTATGAAACAATTCTGCTTTCCTTTTGCCAACGCCTTTCAGCGTTTCAATCGGCATTTTAAAAAGCGACGGCATATGATTCCTCCTTGTTACTCTTCTTTATCGGCAAGCGACCTATCTATATAATCTCTTACCAAACCTCAGAATTTTTCACTCCCACATACCCTTGCATTTCACGCCGGAGGAAAGTGCCAGTTCTTCCAGTTTTTTGATTTCAGCCGCTGAAAGAATCGTTGTCAGCCCCGAATTCAGCGATGTTGCGTGGTCAGGTTTGGTCAGTCCGACAATCGGGATCACTCCTTTGGAAACCGCCCATGCGATTGGAATCTGTGCCGGTGCGATACCGTATTTCCCGCCCAGTTCACGGATATAATCAATTAAACCTTGTATTTTTCTGAATTTTCCTTTACTGAAACTCATACCACGCATAGAGAAAAGCGGAAAATGATTTTTCTCGTCATAAGTTCCTGAAAGTGCGCCCTGTTCCAGTATCATGTAGCCGAAGAAAATGATATTTTTTGATTTGCAGTAATTCAGTGCTTCCGCTTCTCTTTCAATAGTAAGCAAGCTGTAATGATTCTGAACAGCGGCAAGTGACACACCGTTTGCACTCAGTGTGATCTCTGCAAACCTGATCTGTTCAAGATCGGCATTGGAAATTCCGACACTGCCGATCAGACCTTCTTTTTTCAGCTGTGCCAGTTCTTTCATGTTCTCCTCGATATTTTTCGGTGCATGAAGCCAATACAAATCAATTTTATCGATTCCCAGCCTTTGCAGACTGCCCTCAACTGCTGTTCTGTTTTCGCCCTCTTTGTATTTTTTGTTTGGAAAGTGCTTGGTTGATACGGTTACTTCCTTGTCCCTGATAAAACCGCTGAGAAGCAGCTCCGCCGTCCCCATACCGTAAACCTCTGCGGTATCCCAGAAGTCAAAGCCGATATTGTACGCTGTTTCAAAAGTTTCGTTCAGCTGTTGTTCATCATAGTTTTTTCCGAAAACGATTTTTCCGCCGTTGCTTCCTGTTCCCCACGCCCATGTGCCGATCATGCAGGTATCAATTTCTTTGTCATTCAGTACATATTTCATAGTTTGTTCTCCTTATTGATAATATTGCTCCCCCAACTAAATCTTGAATTTTTCTGCTTGTCTAAAAGCCAAAATGCTGCGTCAGAAATCCTCGATAGGCGACAAGCCTATCTTGCGGTTTCTTCCTTGCCTTTTGACTTTTATCCTACGCATTAATTCTTCAAGATTTAATTGGTGCAGCAATAATAAAACAGGGTAAGATCATAAAGTATTATTACTTATAATCTTACCCTGTTTTGGTTCATTTTTAATTCTGTTTCAGAAATAAACGATAATCATATGATTGAATTATCCTATAAATTAAACTCTGTTTTCAACTCCAGCAAAGCTTCTTCTGCATCCATGATATCCCCATTTTGGATATCCCTTTCCGACTCTTCTAACTTTTCTATGATTTCCATCTCCGAAAGCCTGTCCGCATCACTGTATGTTGCCAAAATCTTCATCCAGCCTTGCATTTCTACCATAATAACATCGCCTGAAATATTTTTGCGTTTTCAACTTTTCAACAGAATTGATCATACCCTGCAAAAGCCCTCTGACCATTCACATTCATCTGTGATATACTTTGTTCATTGGTTACTCTCCTCATTCAAAACGCCGAATGTCTTGATCGAGCTGATCCTCACCTGTGCATGATGTAACACAACAGTCTACATACTGCTTTTTCAAGGCATAAACTGGTAAGTTTTCATATCACTATTTCCCCCCTCTTTGAATATGAAGGCATTGATTTAATAATTTCTAATGAAAAATACCCGTTTTCTATATTGAAAGAAAAGAATAGTAACGAAAAAAAAGTCCGAAAATATCCGTAGAAGTTTTCGGATATTGAGCACGAGAACAGACGCACTCATCGGAATGAGCTTGTTTTTCTCTTGTAAAGTAACCTGCTTGACCAATATTTTAAATTAATCCCAATAACATACATTATGTAATGTATTTTTATAATTATAATAGGGTTATGATGCTACACCATAACCCTATCCGTTGCCTTAAACAAATATTCTAACTTTCATGTCCTGCCAAAAAAAACATCCTGTTCTTTGTAGATTCCGCATAACGATACCATTTTGCATAATCCTTATCAATCAGCAGTTCTCTGATTTTGACAAAACTTTTATTACCTTCATTCGCTAATTGCAGCCTGTGCAGCAGCAAGACGAGCAATCGGAACTCTGAACGGTGAGCATGATA
>CACYDD010000077.1 GCA_902773065.1 uncultured Ruminococcus sp.
GCTACAAGCTGTACCGTGAAAATGAGTATATCCTGAATGCAGATGACTACCAGCCTGCGCAAGGAGATACATCCTTTGCTTCGTCAAACAGCACGATTACGGATAAGGACGGCAAACTGCTGAAAGCCTTTAGCGGTTATAATTGATTTGCTTTTAGTATCATCTGGAAAGCTGAACAGGATCCTTTTGCAGACAGCCGCTCTGCAGAAGGATCCTTTTTTTTCAAAAATTTTTTTCGGTATGCACGAAAACATATAGGCTCATGCGTATCTTAGGTGAAAGGAGGCAGTGAGTTGAATCATCAGATCGGTACCGATGAAGCAGAGAAAATTATCAGAGAATATGCGGATATGATCTTCCGTATTGCTCTGCACAATGTAAAAAACGCGGCAGATGCCGAAGATATTTTTCAGGAAGTATGTATTGCGCTCATAACAAAGAACCCTCCGGTTGAAAACAAGGAATATCTCAGACGCTGGCTGATACGTGTCACTATTAATAAATGCAACAGCTTTCACCGCCTGTTCTGGCAAAAGAATACGGAGAGCATAGAGGAACATACCGAACTGGAATCGCCCCATCAGAAGGAAGTAATGGAGGAACTATGGCAGCTGCCGAAAAACGACAGAAATATTATTTACCTTTATTACTATGAATCCTATACGATAGCTGAAATTGCAGAGATTCTGAAAAAGAACCCGAACACCGTCAGTTCAGTTCTGCAAAGGGCAAGAAAGAAGCTGAGAAAAATATTGCTTGAAGGAGGATATAATAATGCGTAAAAATATGTACACTGAAATCGTCGACAGCATCAGGCTTTCCGACCGTGCGGTTGAAAAAGCGCTGAAAGCGGTCCGGACAACAGAAAAAGGAGATATGATCATGGTAAAACGTAATAAGCTGAAATATACAGGAATGATAGCGGCGAGCCTGGCAGTAGTGATAGCAGGCGGGACAGCGGCTGGACAGCTGCTGCAATGTAATCAGACGCAAAAGATGGATAGTACAGCAGCTTCACAGGCAGACAGCCATAACAGCTTTGTGCTGATGGTCAATGCAGCCGAGCTGACAGATGAACCGATGGTGGTAAACTGTGCAGAAGAAACGACTGCTGATAACCGTGCAGCTTTCGGGATGAATGAGGTCAGGGGTATCAGCTTAAGTGAAGGTGATGAGAATAACGGATATACAGTAGGTTATAATTCCTCCATGCCCATCACCTGTAAAGGTGAGCATATCCGTTATGTGACCTATTCGGTGGATGTTGGTGCAATCTCTGTGAGCTATTATAAAGGTGAAAATCCGTTGATTGACGGAACAGAAACAAACCGATGTGATAGTACTCCTGAAAGCGGCGTTCCACTGAAACCGGCATATCAGAAGCTGGAAAAGGAGCTGGTACAAAAAATACCGAAGGATGCAGAGGGTGAAGTCAGCTGGTCACAGGAGGATCAGAAAAAGCTGGAACAGCTTGACAAAGTATTTGAAAATACGGAGAATAAGCATTATGCTTCTATTACCATCGACTGCAGCGATCCACGACTTGCGTATACGTCAATATCTCTGGTGGGTTCAAGCGTAGAACTGAATGCAGAAGACCGTAATTATCTTGGGACGCATCGGGATGATCTGTTCGGGTTTAAGGGAGAGGCTGGTATGACAGAAGAAAAAGCCTGCTTGGATAAGCTGATCAATGGTCAGATTGTTCACTGTACCGTGACCTTTGATGATGGAACAAAGCAGACACAAGATATCAAGGTAGGTACTGCCATTGCAACCTACGCAGAGGCACTCAGAAACATCAATATGATGACTGATGAAAAAATTGCAGCGTATGAAAATAACAAGGATGTATTCATGACATTTTCGCTGGCATAAAAAAGGAGATGTGTACTGTCCGGAAGGGGTGGTACACATCTCTGTTTTTGATTTTTGGGTGTGAAAAGAGCCATATCGGCAGAAATGACAGGCAAACATTTGTAGTGTCAAAAATAATTGGTATAATTTGTACATTTCGTACAGAAGATAATATATGAGTAGTGAAATTAACGAAAATTCAGCAGTTTTTACTATTTAAATTTACAATTTTGTAATTCCTTAAAACATTACCAATGAAAAACTTGCATTTTGGGGTAATCATGTGGTATAATCATTTGAGTAATGTAAAAATTGTCTGAATTTGTAGAATCAGCATGATGCCGTGCTTTTATTGTCCGCTTTTTTCACTTTGGATATGGCGGTGGATTCAGTTTCCGAAGCAGTGATGATCAGGTTATGACGGTTCTGCAGGTATCAGTAAAGCTGAGGAAGTTTCAGGAACGGTACACTGTGCAGAGAATGCAGGGTGCCACAATAAACAGGCGGATGCTACCGTACGGCAAGCGCTTTTGAAATAAAAAAATCTGTGTACGGAGAATGGCGGTATCTATATGGAACAGCTTTGCTTAGGCTGTATGAAAGAGAATAACGGAGAAAAAATTTGTCCTCATTGCGGTTTTGACAGCACAACGGAACATCCTGCACCGTTTTTGCCGCTCGGAACAAAGCTTCAGGAGGATAACTATATTGTCGGCAGAAAGCTCGACAATAATGCCGAGGGTGCAAGCTACATCGGTTTCAGTGAAAAGATGAA
>CACYDD010000078.1 GCA_902773065.1 uncultured Ruminococcus sp.
GTCATATTACTTCAAACTGCTATATTTCATTCTTCCAAAAAGTTTATAATTATACAAACACTGTATATTACGTTTTGTAATATCGTATAAAAAGTATTCAATTTGTTATATACAGCTAATTTTTTTTAAATATGCTTGACAATTGGTTGAAATGTGATATAATATAGACATATTGGTAATTATATAAATAATATAGTCGATTTATGGACGAATGATGTATAATCTTGCTCAAAGTCGATGAATCAGAAGAATGGATCTATTTATTTCCCTCAAATCTGAATCAAGGAGGAATTATTTATGAAGAACACATGGAAAAGAATAGCAGCAGGTGCATTGTCTATCGTTACTGTAGCCGGTTTTACACCCGCAAACGTCGGAGGATTTTTGACAAGAGGCAAGGGCATTGTTGCAAATGCAGGTGATTTGGCGCACTTTAATACAACGAACTCAGGTGCAACCATATGGACAGACCCGGAGAATCCCGGTGGCTCAATAATAGGCGAAATACCGGAGATAAAGAAGGGCGATGTCTTCTATGCCGACAGAAAACTTGCTTTCACGGGAGCAACTGTTTCGGGATACTTCAGTGAGGATCTGAACGCATATGTATACAATGTTATCAAGGTTACCGCTGAAAGTGAAGTAACCGCCGTACACGAGGCAGACTATGAATACAGAACCACAGAAGACGGTGCTAAGCTCCAGAGATTCGATAAAGGTATCGTTGGAAATGATAAAACAGTAGAATCCAACTGGGAAATTGTTGCAGTACTTGACATTGATGCAAATGTAGTATATAATATAGAATATACCCCTGTATTAAAAAATGGAAAGAACGAAGTGATCGAAGATGCATTGATTACATATGCAACACAGGGTTCACTTTCATACAGTACAGAAAAGCCGTCGGAGCTTGGTGCTTACACAGCACAGGCAGCTGTAAAGATCAACAATGTTAATTATTATCTCCATAAGGATTTCGATATAATCCCGAAGAATATCCAACTTTGTACTATCAATGCAACGCCTGATGATTATGTATACGACGGTAATGAAGTAACACCCGAAATCGAAGTCAAGGACGGAGATATCATCCTTAAACCGGATGAGGATTATACTGTTACTATTGAAAAACAAACCAATGCAGGTAAGTATACTATAACAGTCAATGGTATTGGCAATTATTCAGGTACAAGCAGCGATACATGGGAAATCGGCAGAGCAAATATGGGCGAACTTACTATAGAAGGTATAGAAAGTAAGATCTATGATGGCAAGGCTGAAGAATATGTACTTAATGGTGCACCTGAAAGCTCCTCATACCGCTACGCGTATTACAAAGGTAATAGAGCGATCGGAAGTGATGCTCCGAAGGATGCGGGCAGCTACAGAGTAATTATCACAGCTTCAAATCCTAACTATAATAACAAATCTGCTTCTTATGATTTCACGATAGAAAAGCGTTCCGTAACACTTACACCTGATGAGGGACAAAGCATTATCTACGGAACAGAAGAAACACCTGTTATTGCATACGAATTTGAAAAGGCTGCCGACGATGATGAAGACGGCGTATTTGATGGCAATACAGGAGCTGTCGAAGAAGATGCCGACTTTGCGGGAGCACTTACGATCTCAAATTTTGATTATGATTACTATATTAATAATGCAGGTCAGTACAGATACATAATCGATCCCGAATATGTAAATATAAACTATGATCCTATCATAGGCGGAACAGCAGAATTCACCATCGTGCCCAAGCAGCTGACAAAAGATATGTTCGATGTTGATGATCCCGGATATATCTTCGATACACACAGAAGACCGGCACCTTCATTCTATATCGATGACGGTACATTCAAAGATAGTGACAGAACCGAAAAGCTGACATATGCAGATTTTGAACAGGGCGGTACAGAACACGCAGCACTTCCGGGAATCTATACTCTCGAATTCTACGGACAGCGTAACTATACCGGTTCAGTAACATTTGACTGGGAGATACAACCTATCAGAGATTATTCAGTATCCCTGACAGTTGAAAACAAGATCTATGACGGCAAACAGATAGAGCCGGCTTCATATGTCTACAAGACCGGCGATAAGACAAAAACACCTGTTTCGACACCAAGTGCTGTTACAAGTTATACATACTACAAGTACGACGGCGTAAGTGCTGTTACAGAGGAATATGTAAACGGACTGACAGCTCTGAGTGGAGCACCGAAGGACGCAGGCAATTACATCGTAAAGGCAAGTTCAAAGGCAGAGCACGGATATGCACTTGATGATGTATACAAGACATTTACTATCAATAAAAAGGAAGTCGCTGTAACTGCAAATGCTACAAGCAAGGTATTCGGTGATTTTGATCCTGATTTTACAGACATTACTTTCGATGAGAATGCACTGGTCGAAGGCGAGACATTAACGATCAGCGGTGAATATGCACTTAAAAACTATGAAAGAAATGTAGGTGTGTATGATGTAATACTCGGTACACTTGAACCAAGCAGCCAGAATTACTATCTTACAATAAGCGGCAAGTTTACTGTAACTCAGAAGAAGATCAATGACAATAATATCACTGTAATCAAAAAAGCAGAGACTGACAGTGACGGATGGGCATATCCGTTTGACTCAGTAAAGATCACAGATATCATTTACGGTGAAGAAGCTGAACTTGAACCTGCTGTATTTGATGAAAAGGGTAATTACATCAGCGGTGATTATCAGGTACTTTCGGTAACAAAAACGAGAAAACTCGGTGATTTCTCAATCCAGATCAAGGGCTTCGGAAATTACACGGGATTCGGAGAAGCAGTAGTCGAGGTTATCGGCGGAAACTGTTATGTAGCAGTTAAAAACGGAACATTAAATAACGGAAATACATCCGATTATTATAAGGATAACTCCATAGTTGCAGTAACAGCTGATGCAGCGGCAGAAGGATACAAGTTTGGTTATTGGAAGAGGAACGGCGTGACAATATCTTACAATCCTACTTACACATTCTATGCATCCTCCGGCAAGATCGAGCTTGAAGCAGTTTATCTCGAGGATACAGATGATATTGAGAAGTACGGAAATGCAAAGATAGAGAGTGTGACACCTGATAAGGAAAACGGAAAACTCATGTTTGTATCAATATTGAATGTACCGGAGGACTGCAAGATAATCAGAGCAGGAATCGTAGCAACATCCGATGCAGAAAAGGGTAAGAATCTCACAGTTGAAAATGCAGACTATGTAAGATCAGATGTAACAGATAAGCATAACTACAGGTACACATGGACAAAGACAAGTGTAACAGCCGATCAGACATGGTATGTAAAGGGTTATCTATTATACGAGGATGCCAATGGCAACCGTAAGACTGTATACAGCGACCTTACAAAGTCAACACTCGAAGGCAGTGAAACAATTATCGAAGATAAGATAGTCGGAACAGCAGTAATAGAGTCAGTAACACCACTGCCGGATGAGCAGAAACTCCGGTTCGCAGCAATGCTGAATGTACCTGCAGACTGCACTATAAACAAGGCAGGAATCGTAGCAACA
>CACYDD010000079.1 GCA_902773065.1 uncultured Ruminococcus sp.
GGAATAAATGCAAATTACCATTTTGACTGATATCGTCTGTAGTTTCATGGTTTTTTACCCACACTTTCTAGGGAAGAGCCATATTTTTTTCATCAGTGAAACAGTTCCCAAGTTTCCTGCGTTATATAGCGTGAAAAGAGTAACCACTCAGAATCATAAGGAGGTAAAAAACATGGACGACAGCATGCTGATCAAACGACTGAAAGCAAAAGAGACCTCCGCACTGGAGGATATCATTGACAAATATACACGCCTTGTGTCTGCCGTAATCGGCAACGTAGCGTGCGGATATCTGACAGCGGAGGATATTGAAGAAGCAACAGAGGATACGTTTATTGCGTTATGGTATAACGCAGAAAAGATAGAGGAACACAAGCTGAAAGCGTATCTGTGCCAGATTGCCAAAAACAAGGCAAGAGACAAACTACGACGACTTGACAAGAACAATGTCGTGAGTCTTGACTCGGTAGATGCGGACGGAGGGTTTCTGATCTCGGATGATATTGAAGAAAAAACTGCAAGCATTTCTCTTCTTGAAGCAATTGACGAAATCGGCGAACCCGACAGAGAAATCATTATCCGCCGCTATTACTACTACCAGACCTCGGCAGCGATAGGAAAAATCATGAATATGAACCCACAGACTGTAAGAACAAAAATTTCAAGGGCAAAAGAAAAGCTCAGAAAATTATTAACAGAAAGAGGTTTTACACTATGAAAAAACAGTTTTTTGATATACTCGATACCGTACCCGCAGGCGTAGATTACACAACCGTAGAGCCTGAAACAGAAATCAACTCCGAGCAGGTAAAAGCAGGTGTTCTCAGAAGAATTTCCGCTGAAAATACCGCTCCGGCTAAAATCAGAAAAGTCAGCAGAAAGAAACATATGGGCTTAACACTGATTGCCGCAGTGCTTGCCGCAGGAATTCTCGGCACGATCAGCGTAGGAGCAATGGGCGGATTCAATGAAGCATTCGGCGATATGTTCGCAGGCGTAAAGTCAGGCAGTCTGTATTCGGGCGGAAGTGTGAACATTCAGAATAACGATAAATATGATGTCAACTTTCTTGGAGTCACAGGTGATAACAAGAATGCCTTTGCTTCTATGACAATCAGAAACGCAGACGGTTCAGCTATTACATCAGACCCCGAAAATGACTATATTCTTCCCATGAGTATGGATTATGACCCCGATACCGACAATGTACCGTACATAGGAACTAATACTAACGGCGAATATGACAATGTGTCTATCAAAGTTCCGCTTTTTACAAAACTGACATCGGGTCGTTACTCGCAAGTTGATTATTTCGATCACGGCGGAGAAATCTGTTATTCTTTCATCAGCGACAGCACCATAAGATGTATCCCAAGCTACAGCAGCGGCATTGATATGGAAGAAATTAACCTCAAGGGCGAAGAAATGAAGGTTGAAATCAAGGAACTGTATGTATACCATGATGTCGAGGAAATCTGCAGCTGCACAAATGTATACGGCGACGAGGATTTTGATGAAACACCGCAGAAAGAAGCAGACGCAAAAATCAGAGAAGCAAGAAAGAATCTGAAAGAAGGACAGGTCATTGTCGGCAAATATGATAATGTGACAAGCCCTGACAATACACATATCAGTATAACTGCAACATACTATCTGTCAGACATAAAGAAAATCGACCTTGACCTGACAGGCACATGGAAGCTTAATTATCATGATGAAAGCTCCAAAGAAATTTCGGTTGCAACAAAAACCATCAGCCACGAATGTAACGAAAACCTGGGCACAGTTGACTATGAGATCAACTCCGTAGAGGTAAGTCCGTTCTCAGCAGTTATTGATATTAAAGCAGGAGAGGATTCCAAGCGTATTGATAAGGAGAGCGGCGTAGATAACGAATTCTTCTTTGAAGTTTCCAATTCCTGGCCTGTGATAACGCTGAAAAACGGCGAAAAAGTAAGATGTGAATACCAGTCCGACCTGGGCAACGGAAACACCTATGAAGAAACAGGCGGCAATTACAAATTTGAACTCCGCTACACCGACACCAAAGACGGACTCAGCACAAAACGTATGTTCATCACCCCCGATGAAATACAGTCAATCGAAATGGAAGGTGTCAATATTCTTTCTGAATAAAGTTTTCAACCGAACGCCCCCTCCGCTATGAATTGCTCACGGCGGAGGGTATGTTTTTAATCTACTGTATAATAGTTTATTTAGAAAAAATGGAGCAGCAAAATAAAGCAGACGACAAATACAGTTTTGCTCAAATAAAATACACCTCTCTGAAAGTGATTATTTTCATCGATATAAAATAGGTGTTATTTTGTTTTTGCCGGAAACTCAAATCTGATTTTCTTTACTGTCTTATCGACAACAACCTTTCTTCTTTATGTGTATGTTTCTAAAGATGATGTAATTGTGCTTGTTTATTTTCTTATTGTAATTTTCAACTTGACCGGTATAAATAATTCTGGGAATATTAACTCGAAACGTGGTGATGAACTTGTCTTTTGTTTTCATAGCGACCAACGAAAATGATTGTGTTAATTGACAGAGGAGGCACTCCGCCTTTATTTGTAAATTTTGCCAAACTTGATCAATTACAGTAAAATACTTTTGATTTGTTTGTAACAAAACCGTTTTTGCTGTATCATATTATCGCAGAAGGTGAAAAAGTGACACTTGAGGAACTGTAAGAAGAAAACTATCCTATTGTATACGGTTATCTGCTGACACTGTGCAAAAATGACAGCACGGCAAGGGCTTGGTGTTTGCCTTGATTACATAAATTTTGTGTCAAATATTATGCTCAGTGCCTGACCTGCACTTTCACCAAGATTGATCTTAACGCTGATATGAGGCTTTGCCGACATATCAAGATTCGCTCTTCTGCCGACCTTTCCCATATGCTCCATCAGATCTGCTGCTCCTTCACAGCGTATTTCATGAAAATAAATGCAGATATGATCGTCACGCTGACGGATCGCCGATACCCCCAGCCGCTGTGCCTTGCTGCGTACAAGCGCGATGTTGATCAGCCCTTCAACTGCTGTCGGAATATCTCCGAAACGGTCTGTCATTTCGTCAACAACATCACTTGCATCATCATTGGTGCGGATATCCGCAATACGGCGGTACATTTCAAGGCGGTGGCTGAGATTTTCAATATATTCCTCGGGAATATGGGCATCCGCCTGTATATCGACCACACAGTCGCTGTCCTCGGGCTTTGGTGCTTCACCCTTTGCCTCACTGACTGCCTGACCAAGCAGCTTCATATACATATCATAGCCGACATCTGTCATATGACCGTGCTGCATTGCTCCGAGCATATCGCCAGCACCACGAATTTCAAGGTCACGCATAGCAATTTTAAAACCTGAACCAAATTCTGTAAATTCCCTGATCGCTTCCAGACGTTTTTGTGATATTTCGCTGAGTACTTTATTCTGATTGAAGGTAAAATACGCATAGGCTCTCCTGTTAGAGCGTCCTACTCTTCCTCTGAGCTGGTGCAGCTGTGACAGACCCATTCTGTCGGAATTTTCAATAATGAGCGTATTGGCATTGGGAATATCAACACCCGTTTCAATAATTGTCGTACTGACAAGCACATTGATTTCCTGCTCCAGCATTTTCCGCCATACTTCAGAAAGCTGTGCTTCGCTCATTTTTCCGTGACCGAAAGCGACTTTCGCTTCGGGTATTGCCTTGGCAATATCTCCTGCCTTGCTTTCAATGCCATCCACACGGTTGTACAGATAAAAAACCTGTCCGCCTCTTCTGAGTTCACGTCTTATTGCTTCGTTAATCACTGCTTCGTCATATTCCAGAACATAGGACTGCACAGGATGTCTGTCCTGTGGTGCTTCTTCAAGGGTAGACATATCTCTGATTCCCGACATTGCCATATTGAGCGTTCGTGGGATCGGTGTTGCGGAAAGGGTCAGAATATCCACATCTTTATAGAGGGCTTTGAAATTCTCCTTCTGCTCTACGCCGAACCGCTGTTCCTCATCAATAATAATCAATCCAATGTCACGAAATTTCAGGTCTTTTCGGATAAGGCTGTGTGTGCCGACAACCATATCGATATCGCCGCGCTCAAGTTTGTTGATAATTTTTTCTTTCTGCGACGCATTTCTGAAACGGGAAAGCAACTCAATACTGATCGGATAACCTTCAAATCTTCTGAGTACTGTCTGGTAATGCTGCCATGCAAGAATTGTTGTCGGACAAAGCAAAGCGCACTGCTTACCATCGGTAACACATTTGAATGCGGCACGGAGTGCAACTTCTGTTTTGCCGAAGCCTACATCTCCGCAAAGCAGTCTGTCCATCGGAACAGGTCTTTCCATATCTCCCTTAATTTCCTCAATACAGCGTTTCTGGTCGTCGGTTTCTTCATATTCAAACTTGTTTTCAAAATCACGCTGCCACTCATTATCGCCCGAAAAAGCAAAACCCTTGGCTTTCATTCTTTCGGAATACATTTTGATCATCTGTGCCGCAATATCTTTGACGGCTTTTCGTACTCTTGTTTTGGATTTTTGCCATTCCGTTCCGCCGAGCTTGCTAAGTCTAACGGTGGAATCCTCTTTCGGTCCGATGTATTTGGATATCATATCAAGCTGTGTGACAGGAACAAAAAGGCTTGAACCGCCTGCATATTTGATAATGATATAATCCTTGACAACGCCGTGAATTTCTTTTTTTTGCACACCCTGAAACAGTCCGATGCCATGGGTACTGTGTACGACATAATCTCCGGGAGACAGCTCTGCAAGGCTGAAAAGCGTACCTTTTTTCCGCTTTTTCGCCTTTGTTTTTGTTGGTGATACCGCAACATGAGAATGTGCGATAAGGCAAAAACTTGCCGAGGGATATTCAAAGCTTGCGCTGAGACTGCCCGGAGTGACATAAATTCCTTCCCCCTCTAACTCTGCATTTTCGGAAAGGAGACGGACGCTGATATTCTTTGCCAGAAGGTCATTATAGACATTTTCGGTATTTTTTTTCGTTCCGCAAAGTATCACACAGGTTTTGTTTGCCGCCATGATATTTTCAAGGTCTTCACAAAGGACACTGACAGAACCGCTCCACAGCGAAAGCTGTTTTGCTGTAAAATTCACCAGTTCCCTGAGAGAAAGCTCACAGCTTCCCCTTGCGAAATTATCAATAAATACCGTATCTCTTTCTGTCAGTGCAGCAAGGTGATCCTGCCACTCAAACATGAAGCTGTCAAGTCCCTTGCATAAAATACCCTCGTGCTTGTAATCGGTTAAATCTTCACTCCATTGCAGCAGTACCGAACGAATACGGTCTTTCAGTGCAGGCTGTTCGGAAACAAAAACAATTTCATCTTCTTCAAAATAATCATAAAGGCATGACGGTTTGTCGTAAATCAGCGAATAATATTTGTCAAGAGAAGTCAGCCTTGCACCGCTGCGGAGCTTCTCCGCTTCGTCTTTCATGATTTCCTTTGCTTTGAGTGCATAAGTACCTCTGAGTGCCGCTGCTTTTTTATCAAGCTTATCGGCAAGTGCGGAAAAATCGTCAAACAAAATCTCGCTTGACGGTGTAACGGTAAAGCTTTCAACCCTGTCAGTTCTTCTTTGTGTTTCGGGGTCAAATTCCGAAATGGTATCGATCTCATCACCCCAGAATTCCACACGGTACGGCTTTTCAGCAGACGGCATGAAAAAGTCAAGAATTCCTCCCCTGACAGAAAACTGACCGCTGCCCTCGACCTGTTCCGCACGGACATAGCCGCAGGCAACCAGTATCTGAGCCAGCTTTTCGGGAGAGATTTCATCTCCCTCTTTCAGCATAGCTGTATTGTTTTTCAGCACCTCGGGCGGCACAGTATACTGCAAAGCAGCATCAGCACAGGCAACCACAATATCACAGCCGCCGTTCATGTAGGAAAACAGCGTACCGATTCTCTGATGGATAAACTCACCCGAAACGCCTGTCACTTCACGAAAGGTAAAATCCCTCGCAGGGTAATAAAGCGTCCTCAACCCCATTGCATTGATATCCGAACAAAGTCTCGCCGCTTCTGCCTCGTCCGCCGCCAGCACCAGTACGCGTCGGCGCAGTCTTTTGCACATCGAATAAATCAGATGTGCCTTATGTATCCCCGAAAGCCCCGTTGCCATCGCAGGTGTTCTGCCGCCGCTCACCGCTCTTTCCAGTGTTCTGTATTCTTCTGTGCCAAAAAGCACATCACTCAAAAATCTCATATCTACTCCCTCTATTGGTGGCTTCGCCCCCAAACCCCTGACCGGGGGCTCTGCCCCATGGACCCCGCAGCCTTTAAAAAGGCTGGCGAAACTTTTAATTTTTTATGCTGAAATTTTATAAATATTTTTTATACTTCCTTAATTCTTATAAATTATCTTAGTCACATAGGTATTATCTTAATTATGTATGTTATATTCCCTCAGCCATTGCTTCCAGACTATCATATTCCAGCCTAAAATGCCATATACCCTTTCTGCCTTTGCCAAGAACACCCCAAACCAAAGAGCCATCTTCATTGTCAATGATTTCACCAATATAACTGTCTCCGTATTTTATCATTCTCTTCGGTATTTCATTTTCTGAAAAGTCTGTTTTTGATAATTTGATTTCAGAAATAATCTCACAGTCATGACTTTTGATAAATGCCAGTTCTTCTTCGTTGTATTCAACACTGAATTTAAACTTCATAATAGTATTTCTTCAATTCTTGTTAAATTCGTCCATCTCCATGTTGATAAATCTTGTGATCATTTCCCGATAAAGTGCTTCAGCCATGTCGGGGTCTGCACCATATGCCTGTGCTTTTGTACGCACCTTTTGTATAACCGCTTCTACACGGGCAGGTGCTTTTACACCCTCTTCACTTTTCTTGAAAGATGATGCCTGCATAACATAACCCGTTCTTTCCGCTAACAGCCTGATGATCTCATCATCTATCCTGTCAATATTTGCACGAACTTCTTCTAAGCTTTCACATTTCATTGTATCTTTCCTCCATTTTCTCTATCGTAATTATGCATTATAAAGATTCATTGCTTTGTCGATTTGATTGTCAAGCATAAGTTCAACAGCCTGTACGGCTTTATCGGCGGTTTCTTCAAGTACTTTCAGTTCACTTTCGGTAAACCTTGACAGCACCCAGTCGGCAAGATCCCATTTTTCGGGCTTATGTCCTACACCGATTTTTATTCTCGGGAATCGGTCACTGCCGGAAAGATAGATAATGTTCTTGATGCCGTTGTGACCTCCGTCACTGCCCTTGCGGCGGATACGCATTTTGCCTACATCAAGGGAAATATCGTCAAACAAAACGATAACATTCTCGGGCGGTATCTTATAGAAATTCATCGCTTCTGTTACCGCAAGTCCCGAATTGTTCATGTAGGTTGACGGCTTCATCAGAAGCACTTTTTTGTCACCTATGGTACAGGTCGTGACAAGAGATTTGTATTTAATTCTGTCAATTTTGACACCCAGCTTCTGCGCCAGTCTGTCAACGGCAATAAATCCTGCATTATGCCGTGTGTTTTCGTATTTTGTGCCGCTGTTGCCAAGCCCGACGACAATATTTTCCACAGTGCCTGCAAGCGGCTCTTTTTTCTTAAAAAACATAATCACACCTCATCATTCCATCAGCAATAAGCCGAGGAAACTGTACCTCGGCTTATGTTTGTTACTTTATTTGATAAAAACCTTCTCATATACGATTACTGAACTGATACCGTATAATACCGTTACGACAAGCAATATATTGCTCAGAATATAACAAGAGATTTTCAGCTTTTCCTTTTGGCAGTTTTCAAGGTCACGAACGGCACTGCCGGCAAAAAACGCTCCGATCACGATCAGCGGAACAGCATATCTGATATTTTCCGTGCAGACATGAGGGAACTGTATACAGAAAGCATAGTAGGAGATAAATATTACGGCATACAGTATTCCGACAAAGATCTTATGCACGCCGCTGAGTCTTTTGCTGTAGCAAAAACTGTAGATCATGGAAATAAATCCCACAACGCCAAGAATCACTGCCGACCAGAACAGCACATTATTTACGCCTGCAATTTCAGGATAGAACCTGACAGTAAACAGCTCATCAAACATAGAAGTCTTGAAAAGTGCCACCAGCGGATTATATTCGTTGTATGCACCGTCATACATGGTGAACTGATCTCCCACATCCGCAAACTGCGACGGACTGAAATCAAAGATCCGTTCCATAACGGAAATATTGCCTACATACTGTGAAGAAGTATCCGGTAATCTCATGACATAGGTGATCGGTACACCGTGAGTAATGTAATTGCGGATGCCCCACCATAATCCCAGCGGTGCACATATTCCCAGAAAAGCTGCATACTGACCGAGCCAGCGTTTCCATTCTTTGATAATCTTAAAAAACACGTAAATAAAGATAAACGCAACCGCAGGTGCAACCATCCATACAGAAAGCTTTGTCATCATACCGCAGCCGATACAAACTGCAATGCAAATGATACGTTTCATGCTTTTGCTTTGATACCAATAAAGTGTATTCAATACTGCTCCAAGCAGAAAGGTCACAGAAAGAATATCATTGTTGATACTGCCGCCTAAAATATAGAATGTCGGGCAAAATGCCACAACCGCAAAAGCTGCTGCAAGACCCTTTCCGTCAAGTCCGAGTGCACGGAAAATCTTATAGGAAAGGATCATGCACAGACAGGAATAAAACATCGTAAGTAGCTGTATATTTTCCCAGATATTTTCAGTGCTGATACCGATCAGCCGCTGCAGTCGTACCCATACGGCTGCCAGAATGTGGTGAAGCGGCGGATGATAATACTGATAGACTTCTCTGACATCAATATCGGGCAGGCTGCCGTTATATACCAGATAGCCGATATAACCTAAATGACCATTCATTTTTTCAAGGCTTCCCACATCATGCTGCTTTGTTTTAATGCTGATCGACACAATATAAGCAAGCCTTAAAAGAAATCCCAGAATAAACATCAGAAGGATCAGCCTTCTTGTTGTCAGTTTTTTGATACAAATCAGATACACAGCCGCAGCAACCGCGAGAACCACGCCTGTATTCAGTATCAGCATCTGCGGCTTGCTGCTGACTGTCAGCATAAAGCCAAAAATCAGCGAAAAAACAACCGCTATTCCGCTTAGGTAAATCATTACGGTTTTTTTGCTTTTTTCAGTAGACTGATACGAAACAGCCGCCGCTCCGATCACGCCGCAAAAACACAATACCGCTGACGGTATAAATGCGGACGCAGCTGATATCTCAACAGTGGAAACACTGACACAGAAAAAACAGGCAAGTGCTGTCAATATGATCGGATGCCCTGAAAGTATCTGTACGATTTCCAGTATCATCGGTTTTTGATTTTTATTCAGACTGTTCATTCCGTTTCTCCAATTCAATATGTCAGTGGTCAGAAATCTAACCACTAACCACTAATCACTAGTTACTTTTCTGCTCATGATATTCTTTTTCTGTATTCACATTCCAGATATCATTCTTATCAGTCTTTCCAGCTTTGATTGCTTGTGCCGCTTTAATAGCGGTGAGCATGGAATGATCCATATTATTGTAGCGGTGCTGACCATTTCTACCCACACAGTAAAGATTTTCATAACTGTCAAGGCACTTGATCAGTTCATCGATCTGTGCATACGTATCAAAATAAGCAGGATATGCTTTTTTCACTTTTTCCCTGTGGCTGTCAAGAATATCCGCTGATGAGATGATACCCATTGATTCCAGTTCCTTTACTGCAAGAGAAATACATTCCTCATCTGTCATGTTCCAGAAATCATCACCCTCGGCACAGAAAAATTCCAGACCGATCCATACCGTATTTTCGGGGTTTTTGACCATATATGGCGACCAGTTGTTGAAAATCTGTATTCTTCCGACTTTTACGCCCGGCTCCTGTACATAGATCCAGCAATCGGGTACGATATTGCCAAGTGTTTTCATGTTTGTTTTGTTTTCCAGATTCATCTTATTGACAAGAAGTCCGACAGTAACAAAATCACGGTATGGAAGTCCTTTGGCAATTTCTATTATTTCATTGTCAGGCTTATCTCCTGTCATTCCGCACACTAAATCTTTAACAGGCATAGAGGAAATAAAGATATCCCCTTCTATTGTTGTTTCTCCGTCAGGTGTATCACATATAACAGAAGTGATCTTTCCGTCTTTGCAGACAATATTCTTTACATTGTAGCCTTTCAGGATCTTTGCACCTTTTTCTTCTGCGGCGTTTGCGGCCGTTTCCCAGAGCTGACCCGGACCGTATTTCGGATACCAGAACTGCTCGATCAGTGAAGTCTCCACTTCTTTGTTTTTCTTTTTGCCGCCAAACGCTTTGGAGAACATATCCTTCAGAACGGCTCTGATGGACAGACCCTTGACCCTCTGTGAACCCCAGTCGGCGGAAATATCCCTCGGATGCCTGCCCCAGAGTTTTTCGGTATAGCCTTCAAAGAACATACTGTAAAGCTTTTTACCGAAACGGTTGATATAAAAGTTTTCCAGTGATGTTTCTTCTTTTTTGAACATAGCCGATTTCAGATAGCTGAAACCTGCCGCCATGGTCGTACCGAAGCCCATATTTTTAATGGTAGCTGCCGACATACTGACAGGGTAGTCAAAGAATTTCTTATTGTAATAAATTCTGGAAACTCTTGTACGCACCAACATGACATTATCTTCTTTTTCGGGGTCGGGACCGCCCTTTTCAAGCGGTTTTTCCCTGCCGAGTTTTTTATCGTCAAAGGAGGGTGCACCCTGTATCGGCATGAGGTCGCTCCACCATTTCATCACCTCATCACTTTTCGAGAAAAATCTGTGACCGCCGATATCCATACGGTTGCCGTTATATCTTACTGTCTGAGAGATTCCTCCGATCACCTGAGAACCTTCAAGCATGACCACTTCATAATCTCCGCTGTTTTTCAGCAGTTCATTTGCTGCTGTGAGTCCTGCCGGACCTGCACCTATGATAACGATTTTCTTCATAATGATATTCGCCTTTCCATAAGATCAAAACCGGCGAGCCGCCGGTCCCGATTCACGTAGCCGTTCGCTAC
>CACYDD010000080.1 GCA_902773065.1 uncultured Ruminococcus sp.
ATTTCCCCGGTTTCAGATGTTAGGCTCATAACAGAAAGGTAAAACTTACCACGATAGGCATATTCAATGACCTGCACGGGAAGATAAATCACTTGATCGTTACTATATTGCTCGGACCAGCGATAATGGATATCTTCGGAATAATCACCCGGCATTACGGATTTAACTTTATTATTTGCCTTACTTCTCACGGCATCCGCAAATGCTTGCTTGGCACGAGTATCCCATTCAACGTCCTCCTGTCCAACAAACACCTGCAACCCGCCAAGTAGTCTGCTATCATCTATGGCCATTTCAACCGCGTGCGTTTCAAAAAAGGTTTGTCTCCCCGAAATGTATGCCTCGAACATTGATAGTGTTGCGTCATTGGAAAACTGTTGATAAAGCTGTTCGTTTACAGTTGTGTTCTGATACATATCCGCAATGAGAGTTTCATCGTATTTGTCCGGTGCAATACCGGTTATAGTGCTGTTCAGCTCGCCACACACAGAATACGCACTGGCATGCTCTATCATAAACGTACCGTTGACAGGCTTGCGATCTATTTCAGTACGATATTTGGTAACAGCAACCTGTTTCTTTTTATAAGTACCGTCTTGATTCTTATTGCTGTAATCCGTTTTTGTTTCATAATCCGTATACGGTACTTCCTTTCTATAGCATGCCATGCCCTCATAAGTACCGTTGTATTTTTTATTCAAAAAACAGAAGGGGTAATAGCCCTGTGTAACCGAAATAATCTCGACTTCTTTATAAATATCTGCCGCAATTCCCGTTGTTTCCATCAATGATTTTAAAAACGATTCAACGCCATCCTGCGGCTCAATACTATGTCGAAGAATTTTGATTTTAGATTTCTCGCGCTGTGCTGCCTTTCTGAGAACAGCCTCATCCCTTTCTGCAATCTTCCTCAATTCAGCAAGCCTTTCTCTCGCCTCTGTGTTTTCTGAATCGATATCAAGCACCCTTTCATAATATTGCTGTGCTTTTGTCATTTCCCCAGCTTCGATGAATGCGGCCGCACGACGCAGCAGATTATCCACCTCCTCTGTACGATCAATTTTAACGTTGCCTGTAATTTCAACGAGCAACCTTTGTAACTCGTTTTTTGAATACTGTATGCCGCAGCTCTGACACTCAAAGATTTCATCATCAATTTTTTTTATCTCCGTGCTGCCGCACATTTCGCATTGCATCTTTTTCACGATTCCGTTTCCTCCATTTGATTCATTATTATTATTTGATATCCTTTTTCTGTTAACCTATAATCGGGGAGTTCCGCAATTCCATGCACCAAGTTGAAATATCCAAGCTCACAATAATAGGACATCAATCTTTGAAAATCACGCATCGTTTCTCCACAATAATCAGGTAGTTTCACCAAGAATCCGTTTAGATAATTTTGAGCTTTCCATAAATAATTGGGCTTATAGTCATTTATTTGTAAATAACATTTGATTCTATATTCTAAATCCACCTTATTGCTTCCCCCTAATTGCGCTTTATAGATTTGCAAATACCATTTCTGACATGAATCAAATTCAGCAGACTGTTGAAATCCTCGATTGGGTGTTTCCAAATAAAAGTGCTGTTATCGCCTTCATATTTTAATATTTCGCAGATCTGTGCCATTTCAACGCCTCCTGGTTTTTTTACGTAATGTTTTGTGTGTATTTACAATTTCGACAAATACATAGTATATCCGCAAAAAATAAAAAAGTGCGGCAGCCGAAGCACCGCACCGAAAAATACACAGCTCCAACTGTCGCCAAACAATATTTTCATGCCTATAAACCAAAAGCGTGAAATGAGCCTGTATTTTTACCATAAGATAAAAATACACGCTTGCTTTATAGGCATAAATATTCAAATATTGTTTGGCTCTTTTATGATACCATACAATTCAGTTTTTTTCAAGTGTTTTATTATCTGTCTATTGAGTAAAAAGCGTCTCGGCGCAACCGGCAAAAGTGAACAAATGAAAAAAAGATTCCTCCGCGAAGGAGAGAAAAGAAAAAGGCTCTTATGGTAATCACGTTCAAATAAAAGAACGGCGCGAAAACAACCGCCTTTGAAGAGATAGAAAACGCAATAAACGGTTCGGATTTCGCCGGTTTCGGCGCACCACATCGGTACGCAGGCTATGATACAATAGCTTGCGTACCGTTTAGTTTTTCCTGTGCTGAAAAGCCTTGCTACAAGGGCAAAGCGAGACA
>CACYDD010000081.1 GCA_902773065.1 uncultured Ruminococcus sp.
GAGGATGTTCTTTCCGTTGGTCAGAAAGTAACTGTTAAGATCACAGCAATCGACTTTGACAAGAAGCGTATCAGCCTTTCCATTAAAGCTGCTGATGAAGGCAGTGATGAAGAGGCTGTTGAAGCTGAATAATGACTGATAATTTATCAACTTTTAGGCATCTCTTATGAGATGCCTAATCGTGTTTAATGATTCGGAGATGATTTTATGTATGAGAAAATAAAAGAAACAGCAAAAGCAGTCGTTCTTGAGGTATTGGAACAGGCGAATCTCAAAGAGGGAGATGTATTTGTAGTGGGCTGTTCCTCCAGTACAGTTTGCGGTGAGGGTTATGGAAAAGCTTCCAGCATTGATATTGCACAAGCACTGTTTGATGGTATTTATCCTGAACTGCAAAGCAGAAGAATTTACCTTGCAGCACAATGTTGCGAACATCTGAACAGAGCAATCGTTACGTCAAAAGCTGTAGCTGACAAGCAGGGAAGGGATGCCGTCAATGTTGTACCGCAGCCGAAAGCAGGAGGTTCTTTTGCCACAATCACATATCATACGATTGAAAATCCTGTTGCCGTTGAGCATATCTGTGCAGATGCAGGGATAGATATAGGCGGAGTACTGATCGGAATGCACCTGAAAGAGGTTGCTGTTCCGCTGAACCTAAAAAACAATATGATAGGCAAGGCACATATTACTGCTGCAAGAACAAGACCAAAATTCATCGGCGGAGAACGTGCGCATTACGATGATAATTTGAAATAAGGTGACTAACTGAAATGGGCTATAAGGAAGAATTTATTGATATCTATAATGAAAACATCAAAAGAGAAGGTTCACAGAACCTTCTTGAATGGCTGCAGAAAACAGATTTTTTTACAACTCCTGCCAGCACAAAATTTCACGGTGCCTGTGAACAGGGATTGGTTATGCACAGTATCAGTGTATATAAGACAATGATGGAAAAGCATTTTGATCCTGAAACAGATAATCCCGAAAGCTTTGCTATATGTGCACTTCTGCATGATTTATGCAAGGCACAGTTTTACAAAATTTCTACAAGAAATGTCAAAAACGATGAAACAGGACAGTGGGAGAAAAAACCATTTTATACCATTGATGATGCGTTTCCGTTTGGTCATGGCGAGAAATCTGTATTTCTCATTGAGCGTTTTATGCGTCTCAAGCCTGCCGAAGCTATCGCCATACGCTGGCATATGGGCGGTTTTGATGAAGCCGCAAGAGGCGGCAGCTTTGCTATTAGCCATGCATATGAAAAATATCCCATTGCTGTCAAGCTTCACCTTGCTGATCTTGAATCGACCTATTTGAGAGAGAAGAATACATCAGCAGTCAATAAATAAAAATCCATTATCCAAAATATTGCACAGTACTGTCTGTTTCCAAAATAAGGAGCAGACAGTGCCGTTATTTTTTGATAATATTATTGACACTTATGTCGGAAAAATATATAATTAGTTATATTATGTTAAAGGGAATGGAGTAAAAATATGTCTGAACCAAAAAACAAAACAAAAAAAGATGAAAAAGAACTCTTGCCCGAAAGAATACAGGCTTCTCCCGAAAAAGGACTTACTGCCGAGCAAGCAACGGAACGTATGTGGCAGGGGCTTTATAATAAAAATACCCAGCCTACAGGAAAAAGCATCAAACGTATTTTTTATGATAATATCGTAACACTTTTTAATATTCTGAATATTATCCTTGGTATTGCCGTTTTTCTTGTCGGCTCATACCGGAATATGCTGTTTCTCGGTGTAATGTTTTTTAATACAACGATAGGAATTATTCAGGAAATCAGAGCAAAAAAAGCCATTGATAAGCTTGCGATTGTTTCCGCTTCCAAAGCGATTGTCATTCGCGACGGGGAAAAACTGAGTATCAAAACCGATGATATTGTTCTGGACGATATTATTGAATTTTCACAGGGAAATCAGATCCCTGTCGATTCCATCCTTGTTTCGGGAGAAGTTGATGTCAATGAATCACTCCTTACCGGTGAATCCGATGCAATACATAAAACCAAAGGCGATATGATTCTTTCGGGAAGCTTTGTTGTCAGCGGTAAATGCCTTGCAAGAGTAGAACACGTTGCACAGGATAATTATGCTTCAAAGATTTCGGCAGAAGCAAAATATGTTAAAAAAGTCAATTCGGAAATTATGATTACATTGCAGAATATCATCCGTTTTTTGACCGCTGTTATTCTGCCGCTTTCAGCGTTTCTTTTTATCCGTCAGTATTTTATTCCATCTGATTCAATGGATGTGGCTTCAACATTTTTTGGCAGTGTTTCCATACATCTTCAAGAGGTTGTAGTAAATGTTGTTGCTTCTATGACAAGCATTATTCCGGAAGGTCTTATGCTTCTGACAAGCACTGTGCTGGCTGTCAGTGTCATCAGGCTTTCAAAACATCAAGTCCTCGTTCAGGAACTGTATTGTATTGAAACATTGGCAAGAGTAGATGTTCTTTGCCTTGACAAGACGGGTACAATCACAGAAGGCTGTATGGAGGTAGCAGATGTTGTTCCTTATGGAAACACAGAAAAGGAAAATATAGAAGATGCTCTGCGTGGTCTTGTGTCAGCTCTTGACGATACCAATGCGACTTTCATGGCTCTTCACGATAAGTTCGATACAGGCTCAGAAATGCAAGCGGATAAAATAATACCATTCTCCTCAGAGAAAAAATGGTCGGGAGCTCATTTTGAAGGATATGGTACTTATGTCATGGGTGCCGCGGAATTCATGCTGAAAGAGATACCAAAAGACCTCAGAAAACTGCTTGACGGTTATTCAAGAAACTACCGATCTATTGTAATTGCACATTCCGTTTCTGATTTTAATGGAAAAGAACTTCCTGAAAAGCTGGAAGCCGTCGGCATTGTTCTGTTGAATGATAAGATCAGAGCCGAAGCACCACAGACACTGCGTTATTTTGCAGATCAGAATGTGAATGTTAAAATTATATCAGGCGATAATCCTATTACTGTTTCCGATGTGGCACGTAGGGCAGGGGTCAAAAATTATGAAAAATATGTTGATGCCACTTCGCTCGAAACCGATGAACAAATCAGTAAGGCAGTAGAAACCTACACTGTTTTCGGCAGAGTAACTCCTGCCCAAAAGAAGAAATTTGTTGTTGCTTTAAAGAAAAAAGGGCATACTGTAGCTATGACAGGTGATGGTGTAAACGATGTTCTTGCACTGAAGGAGGCTGATTGCAGTATTGCCATGGCAGCAGGAAGTGATGCAGCAAGAAGTGTTTCACAGCTTGTTCTTCTCAATTCAAATTTTGCTTCCATGCCGAAGGTTGTAGCAGAGGGCAGAAGGTCAATTAACAACATTCAGCGTTCTGCAACACTGTTTATTGTAAAAACGATTTTTTCTGTTCTTCTTGCGTTGCTGTTTATCTTTATCCATGCAAAATATCCTTTCCAGCCGATACAGTTTACACTCATCAACGCATTTACCATTGGGATTCCTTCTTTGATTCTTGCTCTCGAACCTAATAAAGAAAGAATCAAAGGTGTCTTTTTGCTGAATATTCTGAAAAATTCCATTCCAGCAGGTCTGACAATCGTTCTTGGAATTATTATGAGTGTGATTTCGGCAAAGATATTTTCTCTTTCGGGAATGGAATATTCCACCCTCAGCGTTTGCGTGCTCACGGCTGTTTCCATGATGATCCTGTACAGAATTTCAAAACCGTTGAATGCTTTAAGAGCAGCTTTGTTTATCTTAATGAATGTGGGAATGGCGATAGGGATTCTGTGTTTCAGAAATTTTATGGGAGTCAATTTCTTTGGCTTTTCGGAAATTACATTACCGCTATTTCTGATATTTATTGTTCTTGCAGTGATCACACTGGGAATATTTATCGGACTGACGGTAGTGATGGAAAAAATTTCTCCGAATATTGAGAAGAAGCTGATTGAAAAAAGAAAGCTCAAAAAAACAAAGATGAA
>CACYDD010000082.1 GCA_902773065.1 uncultured Ruminococcus sp.
GATGATATTTCTTCAATTATCTTGCGATTAGTTTTATTTTATGGTAAAATAAACAGGAATACTGTAAATGATAGAACCTGGGGATAGAGGTAAAGTCGGCGGAGGCACTCCGCTTTTGGTGGTGAAGCAATGTATATTAATGTTCTGGGGGCAGGTCTTGCAGGCTGTGAAGCAGCATGGCAGATCGCCGAAAGAGGAATAAAGGTCAGGCTTTTTGAGATGAAGCCGAAGAAAAAAACACCTGCACATAAAAGTGATGATTTTTGCGAACTGATCTGCTCTAATTCGCTTAAAGCGGCAAGAGTAGAAAGTGCCGCAGGACTTCTGAAAGAAGAAATGCGCCGTTTAGGTTCTTTGCTGATGAGCTGTGCGGACAGTTGTACTGTTCCGGCAGGTGGTGCGTTGGCTGTGGACAGGGAAAAGTTTTCTGCGATGGTTACCGCAGCAATACGTTCACATTCCCTGATTGAGGTAATTGAAGAAGAAGTAACGGAAATTCCCGAAGATGCAATCACTGTCATAGCAACAGGACCGCTGACAAGTGATGCACTGGCGGAGAAAATCATAGAACGCTGCGGCGGAAGTCTGCACTTTTTTGATGCAGCTGCTCCTGTGATCACGGCGGAAAGTATCGATATGGAAAATGCCTTTACAGCTTCAAGATATGACAAGGGCGGCGATGATGCGTATATCAACTGTCCGATGAATAAAGAAGAATATGAAGCATTTCATGCAACACTGGTTTCGGCGGAAAGGGCACCGAGACATGATGTGGATGTGATGAATCCGAAGGTATATGAGGGCTGTATGCCGGTTGAAATACTGGCACAAAGAGGGCTTGATACACTGCGTTTCGGACCAATGAAGCCTGTAGGTTTGCGTGACCCGAGAACAGGACACAGACCGTGGGCGGTTTTGCAGCTGAGAACAGAAAACAGCGAAAAAACGATGTATAACCTTGTCGGGTTTCAGACGAATCTGAAATTTCCCGAGCAGAAAAGAGTGTTCGGCATGATACCTGCGCTGAAAAATGCGGAATATGTCAGATATGGTGTTATGCACAGAAATACATTTCTGAATTCGCCGAAGGTACTTACCGCTGATTATTCCATGAAGGATGACCCGAATTTGTTTTTTGCCGGTCAGATGACAGGTGTTGAGGGCTATATGGAATCGGCATCGTCGGGACTGATGGCAGGAATCAATGCGGTAAAACAAGCAAGAGGGGAAGAAACCCTGATACTGCCGGTCGAAACAATGATCGGTGCGCTTGCGGATTATATTGCAAACGCACAGACGAAGGATTTTCAGCCGATGGGTGCAAACTTAGGAATACTTCCGCCGCTTGAAACGCATATTCGTGACAAAAAAGAAAGAGCCGCCGCATATGCGAACAGGGGATTGAAAAAACTGGATGAATATCTTTGGGCGGGTCAATAAAGTGACTGAGGTTTTGGAGGACAGATATGAAAATTTTGGTTGACGCATTCGGCGGAGATAAAGCACCGCTGGAAATTATCAAGGGATGTATTCTTTCGGCGAAGGAAAATCCTGATATTGAGGTCGCAATGGTAGGTGACACTAAAAAAATCAATCAGTGTGCCGAAGAAAACGGGCTGGATATCTCAGGTTTTGAGCTTCACAATGCCGAAGGAGAGATCACCATGGAGGATGATCCGGGTGTTGTGCTGAAAGAAAAAAAAGGAAGCTCTATGGCAGTCGGACTGAAGCTTGCCGCTGACGGAGAAGGCGATGCCTTTGTTTCGGCAGGAAACAGCGGTGCGATCACGCTGGGAGCAACCATGATCGTAAAGAGGATCAAGGGAGTAAAAAGACCTGCTTTCGCACCGATCATGCCTACCTCGGCAGGACCTTTCATGCTGATCGACGGCGGTGCGAATGTTGAAGTCCGTGCAGAAATGCTCAGGCAGTTCGGCATCATGGGCTCGGTATATATGGAAAAAATTCTCGGTATCAAAGATCCGAGAGTAGCCCTTGCCAATGTCGGAACGGAAGACCACAAAGGCGGACCGCTGCAGCATGAAGCGTTTGCCCTTCTGAAAGAAACTGACCTCAATTTTATCGGCAAC
>CACYDD010000083.1 GCA_902773065.1 uncultured Ruminococcus sp.
GGCAGATAACGTAATTTGTATTCCTTATCCATTGATCTTTTTCCTCAAATCTCCGAAAACTTCTTCGTGGGATAATCTGACATCCGTATTGACAGCCTGAATATCGGCTTCATCAAGTTTTCTTTCTACCTGATCTGTCAGTCTTGAATATTCTTCTATACTCAGCAGCACCATCGTTCCGTATCCGTTTTTGGTGAGGAATATCGGCTGTCCGCTTTTTACTTCCTTTTCAAGTTCTGTAAAGTTGTTTCGTAAATCTGATACCGGTCTGATCTGTATCATAACAACACCACCTTTCTATTGTTATATTATCATAATTATGATAGAGTATCAAGTGATTTTTGTCTTTTCTTAAACTCAAACTTGCTTTCTCAGCGTATATAACGACCATTTATAAGCACCACCTTTCAAAATGGGGCTTGAAGCCCTAAAACTATTCTTTGTCCCATCCAAGTTCTTTGCAGCGTTCCATTACTGCACTCAGCATATTATAATCAAGTCTGGCAAAGGTAGTCAAGAAAGATTTCTTACCCATATCAAACTCAATATTTCTGTTTGCAGAAAAGTCTATAGGCAGGATAATTTGATGATCTGATACCGGTTTTGAATCGCATTGATAGTAATGCACACTGGTTTCATGTTTCCTGATCGGTTCCGGTGCGTACTTGTAACCGGCAATGAAACCGCCGATATCGTACATTTTCCTTTCAGCAGGAGTAAATTCATTCAGGTCTATTAGTATCTCTTTTAGCTTTGTTGTTTTCATAACTTCACCTCAGATATATAGTCATTTTTTCCCTTTCTTTTTATACGTTCCGTCACGGAGTGCAATTTCTTTCTTCAGATATCTGATGTAGTAATTCTGAACTACGATAATGATGAACAGAATCAATATTATAAAAATCACATCAAGTCCTCCATTCAGAATAAGCCGAAACGCTTTCTGGGCTGTTCGATTCTTATATATTTACTCAGAATTTCACAGTATGTTCTGGAGTTTTCAGGGCATGGCTGAGAGTAATCCGGACTAACTTCCGTCCTGAATGCTTTGCAGTGTCCTTTAGTCATCTGCTTCTGGAATTTTACAAAATTAAGTTGACTGACAGGGAAGAAAACATAGTTGATTTCCTTGATGTAAGGCAAAGGGGAATTCAGGTAATCAGCAAGTATCTTTATATCCCATTCATTGAAGCTGCATATACAGATTTTTATTTCAGATGCTGCAAAGTCCTCATATTCACTGCTGTCACGGTTAATCTGAGAATAGCCGTAATCGCAGATGGCAAACTTCACGGTGTCCTTTTGTTCGGAATAAAGATTCAGGGGATAAAGAGTAAGACCGTTGATTTTACATCCCCCGGCAACAGCTTCCGGATCAGAGCCGTGATATGAAACATAGTTGTTATAGGTTTCTTCATCAAGAAATATTGCAGCGGACTGTTTCATATTCCGCAGGGTTACTGCGATTTCAAATGCAGTCAGAGTACATCCTGCCTGACGGTCGGAAATTGTTCCGATCGCAATGGTGATACCATTTTGTTTATTACCGTCAAGTCTTTCAAACGGTTCATATTATAGAAATCGGTAAGTGTCGGAAGAAACTCCTTGTCACCTCCGGCAGAAATGAATTGCTGATATAACCGCCGGACGCAGCGATCTATTATAGACTTTTCTCCGGAAGTCAGAGCTATGCCTTTTGCTGTTTCGACTATTGTCATTATAAACTGCGATTTCATAGCAACTGCTCCGACACCTTCTTCTGTGTATGAAAGATCTGTGTCAAACACATTGAAATGTGTAGGGCTGTTTGGTGCGATTTTAAGGATTTCTCCATCGAATGCTTCACAGATTTTTTTGTATTCATTTTCCGGATCAATGACAATAATCTCATCATCGGTATATTTCAATATAACATCGAATATTTCAGATTTAGCAAACATTGATTTTCCTGCTCCGGATGTAGCAAGAATGAATCCGTTGGAATTCATTTCACTGGTACGGTCAAGTACAATGACTGAGTTTGTTGTGGAGTTTGTACTGATACCGTAACATATCCCTTTCTGGGA
>CACYDD010000084.1 GCA_902773065.1 uncultured Ruminococcus sp.
AGATGGTGCAACACGTACTCAATATGTTACAAAAATCGCTCTTCCGATGCTGGTTCCTACCATAAAGAGTGCGATAGTTCTGTCGATTACAGGATCTCTCAAGTATTTTGATCTGGTATATGTAATGACAGGCGGCGGTCCCGGTGAGTCTACAGAACTCATGGCGACATATATGTATAAAGAGTCATTCAGTAAATACAACATGGGATATGGTTCATCCATCGCAGGAGGAATGTTTATCCTGATCACGTTGATCGCAGGTGTGACGATGTATGTCATGAACCGGAATAAGGAGGACTGATATGGCAAAGAAAAATACAGCCGGAGAGTCCGGAAAGAAAAATTATGCGGCATGGATCGCAGCGGTAGTACTGGCAGTATTCTGGATGCTCGTGACATTTGTACCGTTTTCATTCATGGTCATGACCGGTTTCAAGCAAAAGATCGAAACCATCATGTACGGAGCCTTCCATATACCGGAAAAGTTTTATCCGGACAACTATAAAGGAGTTATTACAGATCCGGCATTTTGGACATATTTCAGAAACAGTGTGATCGTACTGGTTATTTCACTGGCGATCCTGTTATTTATATCAGCATGTGCAGCATATCCGCTGTCGAGGTTCAAGTTCAAGCTTCGCGGACCGATATATTTCCTGATAGTTGCTGCGATGTCTGTACCGATGCATGTTACACTGATCCCGGTGTTTAATATGACGATCAACATGGGGCTTTACGATACGATATGGGCTCTGATCCCCACAAATGTTGCTTTTGCGACGCCGATATCGGTGTTCATCCTTACAGGTTTCATGTCGGGAATACCAAAGGAACTGGAAGAAGCGGCAGACATAGATGGATGCGGCAGATTCGGAAGATTTTTCAAAGTAATACTTCCGCTTTCTACACCCGGTCTTTCAACACTTGCGATCTATAATGGCGTAAATATGTGGAATGAATTCATATTCGCATTCACGCTGACACAGTCAGAGAGCAATAGAACACTTCCGCTGGCGCTTTGGAACTATCAGGGTCAGTATTCATCAAATACAGCAATGATAATGGCTTGTCTGACACTGTCAGTACTCCCTATGATAATCCTGTTCATCTTTATGCAGGAGAAACTCGTAAAGGGAATGATGGCAGGTGCAGTAAAAGGTTAAAAAAAGTACAAAAAAGGTGGTGCCCGAAAGGACATCACCTTTTTATTAGAAAGAGTTTTCAATTTGAAAACATATAAGCGACGGTTATCTTTGTTCCCTTTGAAGTTTCGGTAAGTTCGCTTGAAATACCGATCTTGGTAAATTTATCAAAGACCATATTGTCATAATGAGCAGGAGAGGCTACCAGATTATCAAACATCGTGTCGGCGGCTTTCTCCTGATTTTTTGTGCTTCCATCATAATTAGGATATGTAACGCTTGAAAGATTTTCACCTCTCCAGAGAGTTGGATCGATCAGTTCTGTTCCCTGTTCTCCGTTTGGTCTTTCGTGACTCCATTTTTCAGCAGCCTCTGTTGATCTGGTGTCTGCGATAGTGTTTAGTTTACTGTCTATAACCAGAGCTTTCAGACCTTTGGATGCTCTTAGGTCATTTATTTCAGCGAGCAGCCGGTCATTCATTTGAGTTGTTTTTAATCGTGAATCCCGTCCGGCAAATATCACAGGTGAAAACATACCCAAAATTGCACATGAAACTAAAACGAACGTGAAAAAAAGCGCCAGCAGATTCTTAAATGCATGTTTCGTCATTTCGTTACCCTCTTCGCTTATCCTTACAGATTTTTCCCCATTAGTATATCGGCAGGTTGATTATTATTCTTTAGATATGCTTGCCAATTAATTGTACATAGGTTGAAGCCGGATTTGTAGTGATTTTGACGAATTCATAAAATATTATGTTTTTCTAAAATATATCTGAAAGGGATTATACCAAAAGTCTTAATATAAAGAATGTTAAACGTGATAGTTTTTATTTAGACCGTAGGTATTCCTGTAGGAAGAAGGCGTTTGACCTGTGCAGTTTCTGAAGGCGTTGGAGAATCCCTGACTGTCGGAAAATCCAAGTTCCATAGCTATTACACCTACGGGGGTATCACTTTCGGAGAGTCTGGCCTTGGCAAGATTCATTTTTTCTCTCATAATATACTGCTTTATCGAGAGACCGCTTCTATGCTTAAAGAATGTTGTGATATATTTTGCATTGAATCCAAGGTGGTCGGCTATCTCATTTACTTTTAGATTATCATGGATACGCCAGGAGACATAGTCCAGTATATCGGTATAGAGCTGATCGTTTCCATGATCTTTTGAAATATCTGTTTCTGTAAGATAAAGCTGTGAATAAAGTTCATTCAAGATCAGGTTGATGTAGCAGCTGTTGAGATTGATATTCCGGTAGCGCCTGTCGCAATCCAATAATTGTTTCATAAGTATTAGTATGCGATCCAATGATGGTACCTTTCCATATTTGGGAAGTACAAATTTTTTTGAACCGATATCAAACGGGAGATGCGGCTTTGTGTTGTCATTGTAGATTATGGGATCATTTTGGTTGTCATTATATGAAAAGTGAAACCAGTAAAATTCACATAAGGACGTCTTGTATCCGTACTGGTGACAAGGCGGACAGCACAGCATCCATTCACCCTCATGAAGTTCATATTTTTTGTTGTTTTCTGCGATATATAGAGTCCCCTTTGTCATTACGATGAATTCAAAATCAAGGAGCATTCTTGACATATGGATCCATTCACGGTTCGGAGCAATGAATTTACCGACAATGGAGGATACAAAATTATGATCTGAGTCAAATTCGGCGTAGTTCATGTGGTTTAAAGTCATCTCCTTCGTACAATCTGTCGAGCATATTGCACATGTATATGACAATATTATATTTCATTGTGGTCATGTTGTACATAAAATAACATACATCTTCGATACAAAACAAACCTTTTCACAATCTTTCGAACCGATTCCCACAACCTTTTTAAACAAAAAAGAACCTGAGCATATACTAGTTTGTTCAAAATGTATTTATATTTAAACTTGTAACAAACAAATTTACCTTAGGGAGGGTATTGCAAATGCGCAAAAGGAGTTACAAGAAAAGGAGAGCGGCGACATTGCTTTTGAGTGCAGCGATGGTCGC
>CACYDD010000085.1 GCA_902773065.1 uncultured Ruminococcus sp.
AGTCTGAATGAACAGGATTTTGTGAAATCACTTCAGGAAGCTTCAGTTTTACAGAATGCTTCGGTATCAGATGCGGTAAAAAGACGGCTCGACCAGAACGAAAAACGAATTCATGAACTTGATCTGCTGATCCGTAAAATCTATGAGGATAATGTTGCCGGACGGCTCCCTGACAGGCACTTTCAGAATATGCTTGCCGATTATGAAAATGAGCAGGAAGAACTCGGAAAAATCATTTCCATTGACCGGGCAGATATGGAACGAATTGTTGGTGGTCAGCAAAACGTAGATCGCTTTATTGCCTTAGTCAAAAAGTATCAGACTATCAACGAGCTGACTCCGAGTATCATCAATGAGTTCATCGACAAAGTATTGGTTCATGAACCATCTGGGATCGGTGCAGACCGATCTGCTGAGATAGAGGTCTATTTGAACTATATTGGGCAATTCAAAGTCCCTGAAGAACCAGTAGTGATGACTGAACAAGAAAAAGCTGAAGCAGCTAAGAAAGCGGAAAAACTTCGCCGCAAAAGGGAATCGAATCGTAGATATATGAAAAAGATTCGTGAGTTGTCTAAGGAATACAGAAAGCGTGAAGAAGCCGTCCTTCAGAATTAGAAGGACGGCTTCTGTCACTATCATAGTTGCTGAACAAATATTGGAACAAGCTGAAAGTCTATGTTGACGTTATCAATATTTTCGATTATAATGTAAGATCGTTAAGGAGGGTCTAATATGACTATTGCGGAACAGATCAAGGTGCTCTGCGTTAGATGTGGCGTCAGCGAAGCTGAATTAGCAAGACGATTAGGAAAGTCACCACAGAGCCTTAACTCAAAAATGAAGCGTGAAACGTTTACCGTGAAGGATATGGATGAGATCGCTTCTGCCCTTGGTGTCACCTTTGAGCGGCACTTTATTCTAAATAACGGAGAGGAAGTCTAAAATGAGCACAGTGTTTACCCTCGGTGAACTGTTTTGCGGCCCCGGAGGCTTGGCTTGGGGTGCCATGAATGCCGATGTTCCCGGCATGAAAATCGTCCATGCATGGGCCAATGATTATGACTTGGACACATGCAAAACCTATATTCGAAATATCTGCCCGGAATCACCGGACAGTGTTTACTGCGAAGATGTTCATACGCTTGATATTGAAAAGCTGGGGCCGATAGATGCCTTGGCATTTGGCTTTCCGTGCAACGATTTCTCGGTAGTCGGTGAGCAGCTTGGATTCAAGGGAAAGTTTGGGCCATTGTACACTTACGGCATCAGTGTCCTTCTTCAATACAAGCCTCAATGGTTTCTTGCTGAAAACGTGGGTGGAATCCGTTCTGCCAATGATGGACTTGCATTCAAAAGGATTCAAGCTGACATGATCAACGCGGGGTACAGAATCGTTCCTAATCTTTATCGTTTTGAGGATTATGGCATTCCGCAAGCAAGACACAGAATGATTATTGTGGGAATCAGAAATGATCTCCCTTATGAATTCAAAGTTCCTTCTCCGGCACCATATTCGATGAAAACCTGCAGAGAGGCAATAGAAGTGCCTCCAATTCCTGCTGATGCAGCTAACAACGAGACCACAAAACAATCCGCACAAGTTGTTGAACGACTGAAATATATCAAGCCGGGAGAAAACGCATTTACGGCCAATCTTCCTGAAGAGCTGCAGATCAAGACACGTACGAAGATCAGCCAGATTTACAAAAGGCTTGACCCAGAGAAACCCTCCTACACTATCACTGGATCAGGCGGTGGCGGCACACACGTTTACCACTGGTCAGAGAACCGTGCGCTGACGAACAGAGAAAGAGCTCGGATTCAGACCTTCCCGGACGATTTTATCTTTGAAGGTAGCAAGGAATCTGTCAGAAAACAGATCGGCATGGCTGTTCCGGCACAGGGAGCAAAAATCATCTTTGAGGCAATATTGAAGACCTTCGCCGGGATTCCTTACGATTATGTTGAGGCAAGCATAAAGGAGTAAGTGGGGATAATAATGATTCCTAAATTTGATGATATAACGAAAGAATCCACATTCTTATCTTCCAATTTTGATGAGCCGATTCTTTATGCGCCTGCAAGAGTTGAAAGGCTTTCACCATGTAATTCATTAAGGATCGTGACTGCCTTTACTGATACTGAAAGAATCTCAACTCATATGATTCATTTGGGCGAAGGAATGAGAGCTAATCGCTTTGTGCGAGGCTTAAAAGTAGATATTATCCTTGGAATGACAAAATCAAGTCTTTCCCAGAGGAAACATGAGGATATTTGCAGGTTGCTACATTTCCTAAATGAATCAAGAGGTATGCCAACAGTAACCTGCCGGTATATTTGTGATGGGCCGGAAGTTCATTCGAAATTATATATCTGGTCACATCCAGATGAGCATGTTGGGGAACTTCCTTTTACTGCATACTGCGGTTCTCTCAACTATACGATGAATGCTTTTTACCGCCGAAGAGAAGCTGTGAGTATGTGCAGTTCATTAGATGCATTTTGGTATTACAAGGAGCTTCTCCCAAACACAATTGACTGCTTTGATCCCAGTGTTTCAGAAAGGCTTAGAAACGTTGTTAATAATGGTCCAGAGGACGTTGAAGGTCCGGATAATTCTGAAATGGATTATCTGCTGTATGACCAACAAACTCCAATTGCTACAATCAATGTTTCTCTCCTGAGAGCCGATGGTAGCGATACGGGTTATGGATCAGGTATTAATTGGGGAATTCGTCCGAATGGAACAAGACGAGACCAGGATCAAGCATATATACCTTATAACCGTCAAGATAGAGTTTCCGGATTCTTTCCGGACAGGATCAACCCTGATGATGAAAACTGTCCGATGTTTAAGGTGATAACGAAAGATTTTGGCTCTTTCCATATGCGAATGGCACAGCAAGGAAATAAAGCTCTGCATAGCGTTGAGAGTAACGCTATCCTTGGTGAATGGATCAGAAAAAAGATCGGAGTACCTTCTGGTGGTTATGTTACAAAGCAGATGCTTGAGCATTATGGTAGAACATATGTAAGATTCCGCAAATATGCAGATGGAGTATATTTGTTGGACTTCTAAATAGCCAGAAAATAGGAAGGTGGTTTCTTGGCCGATAATCATACACCAGAAGAACGCAGTTATAATATGTCTCGGATTCGCAGCATAGATACCAAGCCGGAAGAAAAAGTCAGGAAGTATCTCTTTGCTCAAGGATTCCGTTACAGAAAAAACGTGAAGAAACTGCCCGGATGCCCTGACATTGTTCTTCCAAAATACAAAACCATCATTTTTGTTCAAGGTTGCTTTTGGCATATGCACAACTGCGGAAGATTTCACTGGCCTACTTCCAACCAAGAGTATTGGGAGCCGAAAATTCTGCGAAATGCAGAACGGGATCAGCAAAACAAGGAAAAGCTTCAGGATTTAGGATGGACGGTGATGACGGTCTGGGAATGTGAGCTTAAGAAAAAGTATTTTGAAAAGACAATGAATTCTATTGTTGACAAACTTAAGCATTCATAGCGTTACGAAATTTAACGATAGCCCCTGTTTTGTCAAAATAGCAATCTTTAGCCACGAAAAAACCTCGTCTTTCGACGAGGTTTTTTCAACGAAATCCACCCTACGGGTGGGTGAAATATTGCTTCGCAATGTGAAATCCGTC
>CACYDD010000086.1 GCA_902773065.1 uncultured Ruminococcus sp.
ATACCGCTGTCCCGTCTCGCACTCTCGCGAGGATATCGTAAGCTCAAAGGCTTATGGTATTTTCTTTATTGATCAATTCGAATACAGAAGAAGTAATCTTTTGCATGATATTTGTTAGAATGATATTATAAAATACAAGGCACGAAAGAGCAGAAACAATCGTGGGAAACAGAAAGAAGACGTATCAGGGAGTTTGACATCAAAATGGATGAATTAGATTTAGTTCTGAGTAAATTCAATAACAGATACAGGAAAAAGAAACTTACAAATCTTATTGTATGTTTTTTGATCATAATACTGGGAATATCATCATTTATATACGGTTTGCATATCGAACCTCATGTTACGATATTTCGTTTTATGACGGTTGACGGTACACTTTTTACTACGCTTGGAGCAATTGTATATTTTGTTGTTAATCATATTGAAGCAAAGACTAATTCGGAGCTTACAAATGTTACCGTATACTATATAAGGTTATCATCTTCATGTGCAGAGATGGTCATATTTCTTGTGGTGATCTTAAGTCATCTGCCTTTCTTTTCAGAAGCGATTCCCATGGCGGACAGATACGATTCATTTGTCATGCATGTACTTGTGCCGATACTGACAATAATCTCGTTTGCCATAAATGATTCTCCGATAGGGAAACTGAAGCCTGTGGAACGATGGCACGGAACATGGTTTGTAACGATATATGCGATAATAATCCTGACGCTTATCTTTACAGGGGTTATTGAAGGCGAATTGATACCGTATTTCTTTCTGGATGTAAAGAATAACCCCATTTGGCTGACATTACTTGCCTTTGTGATAATATACGGGATTGGTTATCTTATGGCATGGTTTGTATCGGAGATGAACCGTAAACTGTCATGGCTGTGGTTTAAAGGGTTCAATCGGTAGAAGAGGGAGTTAATATGTTCTCATCAGGTCATCTTCTATGGATAGCGATTTCATTTGTTCTTATCATAACGGGTATTGTACTTTGTCTCTGTCTTAATCCGCCATTTGAAAAAGTGCTCAGGTTATGCTTTGTGCTCGGACTTATTTCGGAATTAATCAAGATATTCAGTGTTTCAAATATTCTTCCGATTGTGGATCCCGTGATATCATCATCCGACATTGGTCCGGTCATATCATATGTACCGGCAGGGCAGTACAGCCCTTATATCGAGAACGCCCATCTGCCTTTTGAACTTTGTTCTTTACAGATTTTGTTCTATGTGATCGTTCTGAAAGCAAATGATCCGATATGGAAGAAGAGATTTACATCACTGATATTCGTTACCGGGATCATTGGCGGAGTACTTGGGATCACTATGGCTTATATCGTATCTGATTATTCTACCGTGTATGATTATTTTATATCAGCACGTGTCTGGCAGTATTTTCTGTATCATTCAATGGTTGTGACTGTTGGGATATATGCGGGATTTGGAAAGGAGAGTAGTGTAACATTCAGTGATCTGAAGAGTACTGTCTTTGCGATACTTTCACTTGATTTTATTTCGTTTTATCTGAATTCAATATTTTCAGAACCTGTTTATACCGATACAAAGCCAGTCGGACTTTTGTACAGGTCTAATTTTTTCTCATCATATGTTAATCCGCTGGGAATTATTCTTACTCAGAAATGGCAATGGATCGTTTATCTGATAATAAGGATGATCACAGCTATTGTCATGATCACCCTTTTATTCCTGATACAAAAGATTATCAGAAGCAGAAGAGACAAATACAGCTGAACTTTCAGCTCTTTTCTTTCTTCATGACAGTCCTGCTCCATTGTTCACCGCAAAAAATGGAATCCTCCCCTGATTCTGTGGATACTTCCTGAAAACCCGCATATCCCGTCTTTATCAAATGCAGTAAATGCCATTATGTTTTCAACGAATGCAAATTCTTTCTCCGTTATCGGGTAATTTCCCATAACGCCGGCAGTCCATTTATAGAACGCTTTTTCTTCCGTACACCATGATAAGATAGTTGCTGCATCATCTTTTTTGTAGGGTCTTAGTCTTAACAAAAAACACTCCTTCAAACACAGCAGATCAGTCATATGTCTCCTGTGGAATCATCTCATAATCCTGAGGCTTGGTCTTTTTGTATCTTATTCGTATTTTCGTACCTATAAGGGTTTCCGGATCCGGATCGGGCAGTGGATGGAATGTGTGCCAACTGTATATCTTTTTCTCATCGGTAAAATATGATATTTCGTAAGCGTTGTAGTCTGCCTCGGCAATTTTACGGCATCTCATTACCGTGGCTTTCCTTGTTCGTCCGGTAAAGGTTGCAGTCGTCTCTTCCCAGAGCCCCCTGATGTGCATATGTGTCAGTTTTACGAAGATTTCAAACAGATTCATGTCTTACGTTAAGACTTATACTGTATCCTTTATATAATAATTCTGACTGGAGCATACGGGATTCGAACCCGTGACCTCAACACTGCCAGTGTTGCGCGCTCCC
>CACYDD010000087.1 GCA_902773065.1 uncultured Ruminococcus sp.
TACGGCCAAAACCATTAATAGCAACTTTAACTGACATTGGAAATTACCTCCTAATATTTTTGCTACTTATATTTTATAGCATTTTAAAAGAAATTACAAGTGTTTGTATTAATTTTAACAAAATTTTTTTAAATTTTTTCCAAAACAGCCTTATTTTAGTGTTTTTCTGAATAAAAATCCGCACTCTGTACGAAAATACAGGGTGCGGAATCAAATTTTTTCAACTGTCTTCGCTCATTTCGTCAAGCATACGGAAGATTTCTTCATAATCTGCGTCGCTTTTATCCGAAGCGAACGGATCTTCTTCTATAAAATCGGATACTTCATCAGTAACGGTTGTTTCTTCTTCATAAACTGTCTGAGGTTCATAGGAAGGCTGTGTTACATATGTATTGCTGGAAATCACAGCTGATTCCTCTGCCGAAGAAGTTTTATCAGTGAGGGGAGAAGATACCGGTTGTGTGACTGACTCATAGGTCATGGGTGCAGGTTCAGCTTCTGCGACTGATTCATAGGTCATAGGAGCAGGTTCTGTTTCTGCGAGTGATTCATAGGTCATAGGAGCAGGTTCAGCTTCTGCGACTGATTCATAGGTCATGGGTGCAGGTTCTGTTTCTGCGAGTGATTCATAGGTCATGGGTGCAGGTTCTGTTTCCGGAAACGACTCATACCTCATAGGATCATATTGTGATTCATTATCTGTTCCGGAGGTAATACGTTCCAGCTCACTGTCATCAATGGGAACAAGATTGAAATCGGCAACTGTTTCAGGAACATCTGTATTCAATACGGATGAATTTTCATTTTTTTCCTTCATCAGATTTTGAAGATCAGTAAAATCATAATCTGTGTTGTTTTCCGCTTCATCTTCAAATTTTAGTTGACCCTTATAAATTTTTTTCTTCTTGGGACGTTCTGTTTGTTGTCCGCGGGAACGGTCGGTTTTTTTAGCAGCAGGGGGTTCTTTTTTGTCACCGGTTGAAATAGAGCCGAGAAACTCAGGCTCTTCCAGATCTTCATCCTCCTCATATTCTGTAACGACTGCATTTTTTGCATTACTGGCAATAAATGCAATCACATAACCACAGAAAGCAAGGTCAATAATACAGGTCAGGATTCTTGAAACAGTCGGCTCAACAACCAGAGTATCAATTCCTGTAGTTTCAGGGTCAACCGGATTGAACATTTTGATAATGATATCCGATGTCGTGATCATGCTGCACATGAAATAGCAATAACCGTAAAGCGTGGTTCTTCTGACTGCTGTTTTCGGATTCAGTTCCGCAAAGAACATTGCCTGATAGAACAGGAACAGCATCAAAAATGTTGTGGAAACAACATCAAACATCTCGGTTGCATGAATGGATACCTTGGAATATTCAATAAACAGAGAAATCAGTCTGCCGCAGCACCACAAGGGCAGTATCAGACTTGCAACAGGAAATTTTGTCATGCCGTTTTGTCCGGTAAAGGATATACAGGATTCATATATCATCACAATGCCGCCTACAAGTCCTAAAAGGCATCCGAACAGACTTCCTGCCAGAGAATCTGATGATCCCAGCGAAAGCAATGAGATCACGCCGCTGCCGACCATGGCAACCGCTGCAATAAATCCGAAACCTGCCGCGGCTTTGCTTTTGGACGGTGAAGCCTCAATATCGATTTTTCTGTCTGTGATCAGAGTGATAAAGCCGATTGTAAACAAAAGCAGTAATGAAAGGATAAATACGGCACTGCAGATATCGGAATCAAGGAAGAAACCGTCTCCGTTGACATTGAAGCAAGTGTCACAGATCTTGGCAGCACCTCCGATAATGCCGAGAATGATCATCGGCAGCCAAAGCTTTTTGATTTTCATAAAATTGTTCTCCTTTAAAAGCAGAATTGAGCAGATTTATTTGCTGCGCTGTGATAAGGGCAGATAATCCTTATTGTGTACCATAGAGCGGTAAGCAGGACGGATGATCCTTCCGCCGTAGGTAACTTCTTCTATTCTGTGAGCACACCAGCCGGCAATTCTTGATACAGCAAACAACGGCGTGAACATTTCTCCCGGAATACCAAGCATATCATAAACAAAGCCTGAATAGAAATCAACATTGGCACAGATGATCTTGGCACTGCCCTTAATCTCCTTCATTACTTTCGGGGTGAGCTTTTCAACAGTTTTGTAAAGCTCAAATTCAGCGTTCATGTTCTTTTCATCAGCAATTTTTGCTGCTGTTCTTTTTAGAATGACTGCACGGGGATCGGAAAGCGTATAGACAGCATGACCGAAGCCGTAGATCAGACCAGAACCGTCGCCCTTTTCCTTGCGGATAATGGCAGCAAGATGATGATAGATTTTCTCTTCATCATTCCAGTCATCAACATTCTGTTTCAGTTCATTCATCATGGAGCGTACTCTCAGGTTGGCACCGCCGTGACGCGGGCCTTTCAGTGAGCCGATCGCTGCAGCGATTGCTGAATAGGTATCTGTTCCCGAAGACGAAAGCACTCTTGTTGAGAAGGTGGAGTTGTTACCGCCGCCGTGTTCTGCATGAAGGATCATGCAAAGGTCGAGAAGCTTGGCTTCTGAGTCAGTGAATTTTGTGTCAAAGCGGAGAGCACGGAGAATCGATTCACTTGTAGAGAGAGTCAGATCAATAGGGTGAAAGAACATACTCTGTTTATCAAAGGCTCTGCGCTTTACCTGATAAGCATAGGTCATGATTGTCGGCAAAGAAGCCAGAAGCTGTATGGACTGGCGCATGGTGTTTTCAAGCGAAGTATCGTCGGGGTTGGGATCAAATGTATAAAGACCGAGAACCGAATGAGCCAGTTTGTTCATGATATCCTTTGAGGGAATTTTGAGAATCATATCCTCAGCAAAATTATGCGGAAGCTCACGGTAGTGACCGAGGATATCCTTGAACCTGTCAAGATGTTCTTTGTCGGGCAGGCTGCCGAAAAGGAGCAACCATGCTGTTTCCTCAAATCCGAAACGATCCTCGTCAACACAGGCATTAATGATATCATTGACATCATATCCACGGTAGGTAAGTTTTCCCTCATCGGGAATCCTGACACCGTCATCCATCAGAAAGCCGTGGACATTACAGATGTTAGTAAGTCCTGCCATTACGCCTGTTCCGTCGGGGTTTCTCAGACCTCTTTTTACGCCATAAGTAAGGTAGTCTTCACTGTTGAACCCGTTATGCTGACGGTACTCATCACAAAGCTCCGAAAGCTTATCATTGTAAAATATTTCCTTTGCAGACGTCATAAATAATCCCTCATTCCTTTTGTTTTACTGTTGTTACAATAACGAAATAATCAACTCGTCACCGTCATATAATAATACATCTTATATTTTAACTTTTTTTTTCCATTCTGTCAAGCCCTGCGCACCACGTGCGCAGGGAATTCGCGTAGCCGCTACCTACGGTCGCTACTTTTTTTAAAAGTCAAATTCTTTGCCGCGTTTCAGATTATATAAAATTATAATCCATATACTTGACTCGCGGCATTGAATTTATGTAATGCATAAACCAGAACGCGAATCGTTCGGTGCGGTCACGCACCCTCCGCTGTCAATTTCCCGCTCAAGTTTATAGAAAACCATAATTTTATTGCCGCGCCTCAGGATTGATACTTATGGTGTAGTATATATCTGCTAAAATAAATTTACATTAAAAAGGTTGAAGATATTTATGAAAAAAAGACTATTGATTTCAATACTGTGTTTTTTGCTGATGGCAGGGTTGCCGCTTTTGTCGGCAGGCGGTCATATGGACGGAGAAGCTTTCACAGAGATGTTTGGAGCAGAAGAAACGGAAAGTGCAGAAACATCTGTGCAGAGCCAGACAACTAAAAAAGAAGAAAGTAAAGAAAATTCAAAGAGCGAAAGTAAGACAGAAAAATCACAGAATAGCGAAAATGATACCAAGCAAAAATCAGCTACCGATACATTTATCATTCTTGATACGGCAAGCGGAAAAACGGTTGAAGTGGGGGACAGGGATTTTTGTATGGGTGCGCTTGCCTATGAAATGCCGCCTTCCTTTGAAAAAGAAGCCCTCAAAGCTCAGACGGTGGCACTTTATACCCATTTTTGCCGTATCAGGGAAAAACAGCGGAAAGAACCCGAAAAAGACCTGAAAGGGGCAGATTTTTCGGCAGACCTGAAAAAGGGAGAAATTTACCTCACAGATGAGGTTTTAAAAGAAAAGTGGGGGAGTCTGTATGATGAGAGCATAAAAAAAGTCCAAACAGCCGTTGATGAGGTATTCGGAGAAGTTCTGACAAGCGGCGGCGAGCTGATCGATGCCTGTTATCATGCGATTTCAAGCGGAACGACGGAAAATGCAGAGGATATTTTTGGATTTAAGTGTGATTATCTGAAAGCTGTCGCCAGCCCATGGGATACTGCCGCACCCGATTACATGACAAGTGCAGACTTTACCACAGCTGAATTCAAAGAAAAACTCAGCAGTTTCGGTATCAGCTTTTCGGGCAAAGCGGAGGATTATATCAAAAATATTTCCGCAACACCGTCAGGCTCTGTCAAAACGCTGAAAATATGTGGAAAAGAGCTGACAGGTTCGCAAGTGCGGCAGACGTTCGGCTTGCGGAGTGCTGCTTTTACCGTAAAATATGCAGGCGGAAAATTCACTTTTACTGTCAAAGGCTATGGTCATGGTGTCGGGCTCAGTCAGTACGGCGCACAGGGTATGGCTCAGCAAGGCTCAGACTACAAAGAAATCCTACAACACTACTACAGAGGGGTTCAATTAGGAATTAGGAGTTAGGAATGAGGAATGGTTTTGTGAAAAAATCGATGCTTTACACAATGCAAACGGGCAATGAAGTTGATTGGAAAATTTTGATATGTTTGAAAAAATGAAAATAAATTTTGTGTAAAATAACAGTTTACTTTTCTAATAGAATTGCATATAATATAGATACAAGATATGTTCTTGTATTCACCGATGAAGCAACCGCCTTGTTATAGTGGTAGGGTGGAGGTGCCTGAAGGGTTTATGGTGAACCTGTCTATAACTATGACTGAAGTCATAAAACCATTAATTTTTAAGTAATAAGGCACTTCGAGTTAGTCGGAGTGCCTTTATTCGTGAGGAAATATGAAAACAATACAAGATTGTGCAAAATTATATGATACATTAATTGGAAACGAATATACACTTATTCTTGAGAACGATATGCGAATTGTTTTTAATTTTGATAAAGGTAATTTCTTTCATTTAATAGGTTTACATAAATTGTCTGATGTCAATGAATTTTATATAGGTAACAGGAGAAAGTCAAAAAATCGGATATACAAAGAATTACTAAGCGGTATCATAGACGATAATAGATTAAGGTACAAAAAGGGTTATGATAAAATTATTACCAGGGTGGAAAATTTTGAGTATATCACAGATTTATTATGTTTTGATAAAAGTAATAAGTTGATTATAGATTTTGATATAAATCTTATTAACAGATTTGATTCTTTGCTAAGTGGTACGAAATATATTCTATACAAACAATTGAACAATGTCTATATTCATTTAACATTTGGACAAGGAAGAAAAATATATCCTGAAAGTTTTTTTGTGCATAACGGAAAAGATTATATTTCCGAACAGACATTAATTGAAATAAAAGATATTCAGATAAAACAACATATTGTGAAAATATAAATTTTGTATCATCATTAAATACGGAGGGTATCACAATGGAAAGAACATCAAACAGACCTCTTGCAATGAATGAGCTTACAAAAGAACAGCTTGATACAGAAATCGCAAAGGGGTTGGCTGATATAGAAAATGGCAGAGTCTATTCAGCAGAAGAAGTTCAGGAAGAATTACACGACTTATACTAATATCGTATAAATAATAGACAAACGCAAAAATATCTGATATAATAAAAATGGTGATGAACATGAAATATCAGATAACGGAAAAGCAAAAAGAAGAAATAGAACAGACACGCAAGAAAAACAAAAATAAGCAAATAGAAAGACGCTTGAAAGTATTATCGCTGAAGGCAGAAGGAGCCAGCTACAAAGAAATAATGGCTGCAACCGGATATAGTAAAGCAAATGTAGCAAAGATAGTTAAACTATATTTTGAAAAAGGCATAGAAAAAATTATAACAATTAAGTATGGAGGCAACCATCGTAATCTTAGTTACGAAGAAGAGGAACAGCTTCTGCAATTGTTTGTGAAGAAAGCTGAACAAGGACAAATCGTTGAAACCAAAGAAATAAAAGAAAAGTACGAACAAGCAGTAGGACATCCAATTGGAAGCGGACACATATACTATATTCTAAAAAGGCACGGTTGGCGAAAAATAATGCCGAGAAGCAGACATCCGAAAAAAGCAACACCGGAGGCGATTGAAGCCTCAAAAAAATTAAACGATTTGTAAAGGAAATACAAGAAATCAACAAAGATTCCACCGTTCGTTTAATGTTTCAGGATGAGGCAGGATTCGGGCGTATCAACAAGCCTAAATACTGTTGGTGCAAAAAGGGATATCGTCCCTCTGTCCCATGTCATCATATAAGGGAATACAGATATGTTTATGGTGCAGTAGAACCACTCAGCGGAGAAAACTGCTTTCTTGTTATGCCTTATTGCAATACGGACTGTATGAATGTATTTCTTGCTCATCTTTCCAAATCCTATAAAGAGGATCAAATTGTGTTAGTATGCGATGGAGCTGCCTGGCATAAATCTAAAGGTTTAATTATTCCTGATAACATTCATATTATTTTTATCCCACCTTATACACCGGAAATGAATCCAATTGAACAAATTTGGAAAGAAATACGAAAGATGGGTTTCAGAAATGAAGTATTCCAAACTCTCCAAAAGGTTATTGATCGCCTGTGTCAATCTATTCGTGCTTTATCTCATGATACTATTAAATCCATTACTGCAAGAGATTGGATTGTGTCTATTTTTAATTAGATATTAGTATTAATAAAATAATATATTTTAAAAACAAAATTCCCGACCCTCGCCGAATTGTATCGGTCAGGGTCGGGGATGTTTTTATTGTTTTGACTTGAATCAAAAAACAGACAGATATTCATCAAGCTGCTGTTCTTCCAATTCTGCTATAAAGTCAGTAAATATCATAAGCTTTCCGGTATTTCCTCAACTTCCGATAAATCGGTATAATCTTCTTCTGATTCTGTAAAACATCTTCTCAAATAATCATTTCCCCATCTATTGAGACTCGTCCGCAACTACAGGAAACAAAGTCATGATAGGATGTTGATTCTATAATATCGCCGCAAGCATTGCATTTGATACGATTTCTTATTATTTTCTGCATTTTTATCCTCACAAGCAAAAATTTATTAAATATGACTTACATTATGTATTACCTTTTCTCACATTCTGAACATGAAATAAACAAGAGCGAGTGCAGGAACTGCAATACAGAGGATTGAAAAGAAACGAATTTTTCTGTTAAATCGTTTCGCATTGCATACTCTGATGATTTGAAGCAACAGTAAATTGCCCCAGAACAGCGAATGGAATACATTTATGCCTGCTTTGTCTGCATTGGCTTCGGGAAGACAGGATATAAAAATGAGAACACCTATGCAAACTGTAATTACTGAAAGAATAATGCTGACGATAGTTGTTATCGGGGCTATGGCTTTTCCTTTCATTGTTCAGTACCTCTTTTACATTCCGAGAATTGTGAAAACAAGGGAGAGTGCAAGCAGGATAACGAGGACAATCGATAATATCTGGAATTTTCCGTTTGCCAGTTTCTCATAGAATACTCTGATAACCTCAAGCAGAAGGATATCGCCCCAGAAAAGGCAGCTGAACAGGTGTTTGTCAACATTCGGAATGACAAGTCCGCAGATGAAAAATGCAACGCCGGCGGCGGTGACAATTCCCATCAGGACAAGGTTGACGATTTTTAGAGTTTTTGTTGATTTTTCATTCATGACTTAGTACCTCCTAAAATAATTTCTGTAATTTCCGACGGATTTCCGACAAAAATCGGTTTGCCGATGGTGTAATGTTCTTCCATTTCTTCCTTTGTGCCGTAGCCAAACAGACAGCCGATAAAATCAACGCCGACTTTTGCTGCACCGTCTGCATCAAATTTCGTATCGCCGATCATGACGATCCTGTCATTGTCTGATTCACGCAGTGAATCAATGACATAATTCATCACATCCACTTTGTTATGACGTGGTTTCGGCTCATTCGGCGTTTCTCCTGTCAGAGAGGTAGAGCCGCCGACAACTTCAAAATAGCTGTCAAGTTTCAGCATGGCAATAATTCTGTCTGTGAATTTCTGATATTTCGTAGAAGCAACGCCAAGCTTTACGCCTGCCGCTTTTAAGCTGTCAAGAACCTCAAAAATCCCGTCATAGACTTTGTTTTTGTAAATGCCGCTTTTGATGAAATTCTTTTTATAGATTTCTACGCCTTCTTCGGCGGCATCATGGTCAAAGCCGCAGCGTTTCAGGCTTTCATACATAGGCGGTCCGATAAAGCTCTGAATCGTTTTTTCGTCGGGCAGCGGTCTGCCTGTTTCCTTGAAAACCAGCCGGACACAGTCAAGAATTCCCTCGCCCGACTCGCTCAATGTGCCGTCTAAGTCAAACAGCACAATATCATATTTTTTCATATCCTTTTCCTTTCTTTTTTCTTGCTATAAATCCACAAAAATGAAATATTGCATAAGTGTTGTAAGATATCTCCCCCTTTGAGTTTTATATCAAAGGCAACTTTAAAAACTTCACTTTAGCGTACCAACTCCGCCACGCCGCAATTCACAACTCCTAATTCCTAATTCCTAACTCCTAACTCTTACTTCATGGTGAGGGAGATTCTGCCCTTTTCGGCATCAACGGCGAGAACTCTGACTTTGATGACATCGCCGACATTGAGGACATCGGAGGGGTGTTTGATTCGCTTCTCGCTGATTTGTGAGATGTGGACAAGTCCGTCCTGATGAACACCGATATCAACAAATGCACCGAAATCTATGACATTTCTGACAGTGCCTTTGAGTTCCATGCCCTCTTTGAGGTCTTTGATATCAAGCACATCGGTACGCAGGAGCGGCGGAGGAAGCTCATCACGGGGGTCTCTGCCGGGCTTGGTAAGCTCTGTGATGATATCTTCAAGGGTAGGTCTGCCGATACCGAGTTTTTCGGCGGCATTGTCAAGACCGATGGCGGCGGCTTTCCGGTTCAGTTCGGAAAGACTGCCGTTTCTGATATCGTCGGTGGTATAGCCGCACAGCTCTAAAAGTTGTTTTGCGGCTGTATAGGATTCGGGGTGAACAGCGGTATTGTCAAGCGGATCAGCACTTTCGGGCACTCTTAAAAAGCCTGCACACTGTTCAAATGCTTTCGGTCCGAGTTTTGATACTTTTTTCAGTTCTGCACGGGATTTGAACGCACCATTTTCTTCTCGGTAGGCTACAATATTTCCCGAAACAGTTTTGCTGATGCCTGCCACTCTGGAAAGCAGGGCAGGGGAAGCAGTATTCAGGTCTGCGCCAACAGTGTTAACGCAGTCCTCAACAACACCGTCAAGGGCTTCACTGAGCCGTTTTTGCGGCATATCATGCTGATACTGTCCCACACCGATCGCTTTCGGTTCGATTTTCACAAGCTCTGCAAGCGGATCCTGTAATCTTCTTGCGATAGACACTGCACTTCTGAGCGTCAGGTCAAGGTCGGGCATTTCAGCGGCGGCAAGCTTGGAAGCGGAATAAACCGATGCGCCTGCTTCGCTGACAACCATGTAGGAAACCTTATTGTCAATTTCAGAGATACATTCGGCAGTAAACATTTCTGTTTCTTTTGAAGCCGTGCCATTGCCGATGGCAATAATTTCTGCGTTGTATTTTTTGATCATGTTTTTGAGGGTGGTTTTGGATTTCTGAATCTGTGCCTGACTGTGTGTCGGGTAGATAACAGCTGTGTCAAGCACTCTGCCTGTCGGGTCAACAACAGCAAGCTTACAGCCTGTGCGGTAGCCGGGGTCAAGTCCTATTGCGGTATGACCTTTTACAGGCGGCTGCATGAGAAGATTTCTCAGATTCAGTGCAAACAGGGCAATCGCCTGCTCGTCAGCCTTTTCGGTCAGCTCGTTTCTGATCTCACGCTCCAGTGAGGGGAAGATCAGTCTTGCATAAGCATCCTCGCAGGCTGCCTTAACTGTCTGTGAAAATTCATTATCGGATTTGACAAGAAGTCTGTTTACAATATTCAGGCATTTTTCGGGCGGAATATCGATCGTGACTTTCAGGAAATCCTCCCGTTCGCCCCTGTCAATAGCAAGCACTCTGTGACCTGCTATTTTTGAAACAGGCTCGCCAAAATCATAGTAAAGTCTGTAAACACTGTCTTTGTCGGGGTCAGCGGCTTTGGAGCGGAGAAATGCATTCAGGCGGATAATATTTTTCAGCCTTTTGCGGATCTCTGCATTGTCAGAAACATTTTCCGCAATGATATCCATTGCACCCTGAATGGCATCCTCTTCTGTTTCAACACCCTTTTCGGGGTCAATATATTTCTGTGCTTCTGTGCTAAGATTTCCGTTTTCCTGTGCAAAAATGAGGTCGGCAAGCGGTTCAAGACCCTTTTCCTTTGCAACAGAGGCTCTTGTTTTTCTTTTCGGGCGGTAGGGGCGGTAGATATCCTCGATTTCGGTAAGAACAGACGCTTTTTCTAAAGCGGCGGCAATTTCGTCATTCATTTTGCCAAGACCGTCGATCAGATTGTAAACTTCCTCACGGCGTTTATCCAGACCTCTTAAATATTCAAGACGTTCGCTGATGGAGCGAATCGTCTGGTCATCAAGTGTACCGTGCATTTCCTTGCGGTATCTTGCGATAAAGGGAATGGTATTTCCCTCATCAAGAAGATTGATGATATTCTGTGCATATTCTTCTTTGATCTTAAATTCCTCTACAAGTTTTGCTGCGTAATTCATAAAATATGTCCTTTCCTTTAAATATAAGATGAACGGTGTCAGATCTGTTAACTGACTGTATACTAACCACTAATCACTAATCACTAATAATCGAACGGGAAGGTTTCTTCCTTGCCGAGGGCTTGTACAGCGAGAAGATATTTGCCGCTTGTTTTGCCGTTTCTGACTTCATAGCTGCCGTTATTCACTGATGCAGTGGAAACACACTGAGCGATGATACCGTTTTGTTTATAAATATCCACATAATGGTAACCGGGGAGATGGTCGGGCGCAGGTTCAAAGATACCTGTTGTGACATATTCCACAGCGGTAAGTGTTTCACCCCGGTTGATGGTAGCGTCCTTGATTATGTAAGCATTGTAGGTGGGAGAAACGATTTGTATGATGTTTATGACGAGAAGGAACATTCCGATAGTGGAAATGAGTACTAAGGATATTTTACCGTTTTCCTGAACCTTGTATTTTTTGACTGTCTTGTTGCTTATGATCAGACCGATGATCATCATAGCAACAGGAAGTAATATTACAAATCCGAAATAAGAAGTGCAGATCGTGTTGTCGATGATGATCTCAAACTTTAAAAGAGTGTGGGCTAAATTCATCAGCACAACGATACAGAGCAGCCACATCCCGATATCATAAATGCGTCTGCCTTTGACATAGTCTTTGTCCTTTTTCAGCTGTGTTTTCGAGTCCTGCAAGGGAGCAGAAGCAGTATCGGGGGCGGTTGTTTCAGGTTCTGCGGCGGTGTTGATCGTTTTGTTATTTTTTTCTTCTGACACGGTGAATTCCTCCTTGTTAAGTGGTCATGCCCATAATCAGCTGTGCAGCATAGCAAAGTCCGAAAATAACAGGCTGGTGGGCAAGATAGATGATAAGTGCGTGGCGGCCGACAAAAGACAGCGGCGGTATATGGTTCTTATAGGAAAATTTGGGGAATTTCTTCTTAGCCGCCAGCCGTCCGAAGAAGCAGCCTGCAAAGAACAGGAACAGCCACGGAAGAAGAGGGAAGAAATCGCTTGAAGTAAAATCATTGTTAATAAATCCGAGCGGATACAGAAAATCCGTCTGATACCATTCTGTCGGAAGTTCATACGACCACAGGAACGGTATGCCGATACTGCCTGAGGTAACTGTCATGGTGAAAATAAACAGAGCCGCATTTAAAATTACGCCGATCCACATAGGGATCAGCTTCAGCAGTCTTGACAGGATACCGTAAAGCATCATACATATCGACAGCATATGCAAAATGCCAAAGCGTATGGTGTTTTGTTCCCCGACGACAAAAAATGTTACGAGTGAGACAATATAGGCAATAAAAAACAGTTTCGCACCCCGTTCAATATTGGAATGGCTGAGATTTGAGGCGATACCCGAAATGACAATAAAGATTCCTGCGAAGACCGGCTGTGCAGGTCTGAAAAAGTTAATCAATGAAATGCCCCAGTCCCAGCCGAAAAGATACCCGACTGAGAAAAAGGCATGATAAAATACCATGCATACAACCGCAAAGCCTCTCACCTCGTCAAGTAAATGAATACGGGCTTTTGCTTTGGGCTTTGCTTTTTGTTCACTGGCCGCTTCTGACATATTGGCGTCCTCCCTGCTGAAATAATAAGCTGACATAATAGTTCCCTCTGTCTGCCTTGAATGTATTCTGACAATTTGAAATTTTGCACCTGATTCTGAATTTCCTTGTTTGAATCAACTTCATAATGTGCTATAATAAATTATATCAGCAAATTATTTTAGAATCAAGAATATTTGGGAAAAGAGGTAAAAAAATGAGTGAATTAATTTCAGGAATGACCAATAAGGTAACAGCAAAGGTGGATGAAGAGAAACTGGCGGTAAATGTCGGCAGCGGAACGCTGAGGGTACTGGCGACTCCAGCGGTAGCTGCGCTGATGGAAAAGGCAGCCTGTGAACTTGTTCAGCCGTATCTTCCGGAGGGGATCACCACTGTCGGAACGATGATCAGTATTGATCACATCAGTGCAACGCCCTTCGGTGCGGAAATCACAGCAGAAGCGAAACTTGTTGATATCGCTGACAGAAAATTCACCTTTGAGCTTACCTCCTATGACAATGCAGGCGTGATTGCCAAAGGCAGACACGAACGCTTTTCCGTAAAAGCTGAGCGGTTTATGGAAAAGACGGAAAACAAGTTAAAATAAAACATCTGAAAAAGTTAACCCCCGAAACAGTTTTTTGACTGCTTCGGGGTTTTGTTTAAAACAGGGCGAGTTCAACGGAAACGCTGAATTCTTTATCATCACATTCAAAACTTACCTCTCCGTCGTATTGTCTGACAACTTTATCAAGTGAATACAAGCCTAAGCCGTGATGGTTCTTATCGGTTTTTGTTGTTTCGGGAATATGTCCGTTCAGTCTGACCTTTTGCACAACAGGGTTGGTAATTCTGATAAATACAAAACCGCTGCGGCAGATACAACTGACGGAAATAATTTTTTTGTCGGTTGTTTCGATTTTTTGACACGCTTCGATTGCGTTATCAACCGTATTGCCGAATATTACACAAAGGTCTGTCGGTTTGATGGCATCGGAGGGCACTGCACCTTCAAAAGAAATACGGGTATTTATTTTGTCAGCTTGCTTTTGTTTGTCGGCCAGCAGTGCATCAACAATACCATTGCCTGTGTCAAACAAGGTAAGGGACGGACTGATATTCAGGTTTTGCTTTTCCAGCATTTTCAGTGCTTCGTCATTTTTTCCTTTGGAGATCAGCTTACTCAGCCCGATACACATATTCTTGTAATCATGACGGAATCGCCTCAGTTCAAAATTGGATTCAGAAAGCAGCGCATAGTGTTCGGATTGGGCATTTATCTGCCTTTCGTAATTTTCTGCCTGATTTTTAATATGTTTGTTTGTTACGGAATATAGGATCATGACAGGAAGGGCAAGGGACAAAAGTGTAATGATGATCAAAAACATAATTTTTATCGCTTGGATCTGATAGGAAGCGTTGCTGTGATCTAATGTATCTGTGACAATTGCGACTGAAATGGCGCAGCACAGCAAAAGAGAAAGAACGAGCCTTTTCACGGTTTTTGAAGTGAATTTCAGAATTTGTCCGGTCTTGATACGCAGTTTTGTGAAGCAAATAATCATACATGCAATAAATGTCATGATATTGACCGAGAATTCAACCTTACTACGCTGTGACTCATTCAGTGTTAAGAATATCCCGGGAACGGACTCCAGCATAATATTGAGCATAAACAGAAAACAATAAACAGACGCAATCGATAGTATCCTTACTTTTTTAATGCATAATTTTGCAGTAATGATTTCAATGAACTGGAAAATTCCCTGAATGGTGATCATGGTTTCCTGATCACAAAATATAGCAGCAATAATTACTGGAACAAAAATCAAAAAAGATACACCAATTTTTATTTTGCTGTATTCAGCATCCAACAGTTTTACTGACACAGTCAGCATACAGATATAATATAATACAGACTCAATAAATGAAATAGCAACAATACTCATGTTATACCTTTATATAATAATTTCTGACAAAGTCTTTGTAAATTTTTTTGAATTCAGCTGTATGTGTACGGCTGATGATTGCTTTTTCACCGTTGATCAGCTGAATTTCGTTTCCTTTAACGGAAGAAATGCAGTACATATTCACAACATAGGATCTATGGATGCGGTAAAAACAGTGTTTGGGCAATTCCTGCTGTACTTTGGCAAGTGTTTTTGAACTTCTTATTACATTGTCTGTTGTTCTGATGATACAGTATTTTCCGTCACCTTCGAGATAGAGAATCTTTTCCGAACTGACAGTTTTACGCTCGCCGTCGTCAACGACCAGGATCGGACACAAAAGCTTTTGCTGCTGCAAATAATTGTCAAGTGCAGAATACAGCTTCACATCATCCAAAGGTTTGACGAAAAAGCGGAACGGCTGGACTTCAAATGATTCAAATACAAATTCCGGGTAGCTTGTGACAAAGATAATACTGCATATACAGTTTTTCATACGCAGCGATTTTGCCGTTTCCAGACCATCCGATCCCGGCATCTGATAATCAATAAAGACCATGTCAAATATCAGATCTGACTGCAAAAGGCTGCTGCCGCTTTCAAATTCATAAATATCGATCTGTATTCGTTTCTGTCTTTTATAGGCAATCAGTTTGTTTTTTAATTCGTCTCTGAATTCTTTCTCATCATCGCATATTGCAACCTGCATTTTTACCGCTCCCTTCCGTTTTGATACCTGAAACTCCAACATATATATATAAACTCCTTTCTATGAATTATAAATGAATAAAAACAAGAAAGGAAGTTTTATTATGGGTTATTATTTTCAGCATTGGCTCAGATGGATTTTTGGTTATTGAGTTATAAGCGGTTTACCGAAAGGTAAATCGCTTTATGCATTTTTAAAATGTTCCTGGGCGCATGATAACAGACTGATCAGCAGATCGATCTTATCTTTAGGCCAGCTTCTGATAATTGCAGATACTTCGGAATTGACGGAATCGTCGGGTCTGATCACATTGTCTGAAATCAGTAAGGCAACATCTGTATCAAGAACACATGCCATTTCATCAAGACGGTGAAGAGAGGCTTTGGCAATGCCGCGTTCCACCTGACTGACATAGCTTTCTGATACGCCTAATAATTCAGAAAAATCAGCTTGTGTCAGCCCTTTTCTTTTTCTGTAAAGACCAATTCTTCGGCCGATTGCTCTATAATCTATCATTCATTATCACCTACGTTAAGTATAACAGCAATAGCTGTTGTTTTTAAGAAACTGTTTAGTTAAGTGTTAACTTATTACTGCGGAATAAGCCTTTTCGGGCTTATTTTTTTGTAAAAAAATGTCATTCGCTCCGTTTTTTTGACAGATAACTCCTATTTATATAGAAATTCGCAAAAATACTTATCTACAATAAAGCTTAAACAAAAATTGGTTTTTAATGACGAAAATTGTGAATTATTTTTGGAAAACTGTGAAAGGATGACAAAGCATGAGGGAATTGAAACCGGTCTCGGTGAAATTTTCGTTGGGTTGTAATGAGAAAATCGTTTTTTCATCATTGATGAAAACAGGAAGAATGCGGAAACCGGACAGCGGATGTGTGTCAGATATTATTTTTCTGGATCTGTATGTTGATGAAACCGGAATGATCCGCATCCCTGATGCTTATGAAAAAGAATGGACCGACAATATCAGGAAAATGCAGGAGATCGCATTAAAATGGAAAACGGCTGTTCGTCCGCAGATAAAAAAACTGGCAGAAATATTGCAGGATCAGTCAGAGCTTATCATGAAAAATCTGAACGATGTTATTACCATAACGGACAGCGTGATTCACAGTTTGAAAAATGGCAGAGAAACAGGAGAACTGTATTTTAAATTCAGAAAAAAAATCATGGAACTGCTTTGTATGCTCAATACGCGGACAGAGTTTCTGAATGATTTTCAGATTTTACTGAATGATTACAGTTACCACCTGACAGAAGTAAATAAACAACTTGAATCACTTTCACTGAGATCAGCCAATATGAACGAAGAACAGAAGCAGCAGTTTGATAAGATCAAAAATGATTTAAAAAACTATCAAAAATGCAGAAAATCTGCGATAGCCGATGCCTGTGTCAATGGTGTGATACCTTCGGCAAGGATCGTCGGAGGAACAATGAAGGTGTCTTTTCCTAACAAAACAGACATATTCATAGGGGCAGCGTGTTTTTTCGGGGGTACAATTTCGGAAGCAGGAATGGGGATATCCACATTTGAAGCGGTCAGTCTGAAAAATAAGATCAGTGCGGTGAAGAAAACACAGACAAATTCAGAGAATGAAACAATGGTGAAAGCAATCATTGAAACGCAGTTCGGGATTCTGTCAGAACTGACCCGGAATCTGACAAAAAAGGTAAGGGCAGTGTGCGACGACCGGACCGGAGTGCTGTCTGCTGTCAGAAATATAGAAAGTGATGTACAGTCTGCCGAGGGGCAGCTGCTTCCCGATGAGTGGGCGGTCATACGGCATGATCTGACCGTTGTACAAACAGTTATGAAAATATTGGATATAGCAGTGTCAGAATTGGAAGGAAATACAAATATCTGCACAGGATATCATCTGACGGGATGCAGAACACAGAAGGAAATGATCGGAAAATTAAAAGCTTTTGCCGGGATCTGATATAATATATCAGAAATAACAATATTAAAATTACCAATAAAAAATTTCCACTTGGCGGTTCATTTTGTACGCATTGAAAGAAAGTGCGGAAATTGACTAAAAAAGTCATATTTTGAGGATGATATGACTTGACGTATCAGAATAAAAAATGTAAAATACTGTTAGATAATGTAAGTCAACAAATTTTATATTGTTAAACGGAGATGTGTAAAATGAATACATCAGTTTTTGAAAGCTATGAATCCGAAGTCCGCTCTTATTGCAGACATTTTCCGACTGTGTTTAAACAGTCCTCGGGTTCGTTTTTTATTGATGAGGAAGGAACAAAGTATATCGACTTTTTCTGTGGTGCAGGTGCAGCAAACTATGGTCACAATAACCCTGTCATCAAGAAAAAACTGATCGAATATCTTGAAAATGACGGTATTATTCACGCACTGGATATGTATACCGTTGCCAAAAGAGAGTTTATCGAAACCTTTGAAGAAAAGGTCATGAAACCAAGAGGACTTGATTATAAGATCCAGTTCCCCGGTCCGACAGGTACTAATGCCAACGAAGCAGCCCTCAAGCTTGCAAGAAAAGTCAAAAAACGCACAAATGTGTTTGCACTTATGGGTGCTTTCCACGGCATGACACTTGGTTCACTTGCTCTGACCACCGACAAGGCTTCAAGAAAGGGGGCAGGTGTTCCGCTTGATAATGTGACATTCATTCCTGCACCGTATATGTTCCCCGAACTTGATACGGTGGAATATATGCAGAGAATGCTGGATGATGACCACAGCGGTATCGAAAAGCCTGCCGCACTGTTCATTGAAACGGTTCAGGCAGAGGGCGGTATCATGGTGTTTGAGGCACAGTGGCTGAAGCGTATCAGACAATTCTGCGATGACAATGATATTCTTCTGGTTGTGGATGATGTTCAGGTCGGCTGCTGCCGCAGCGGTACATTCTTCTCGTTTGAAAGAGCAGGGATTCAGCCCGATATCGTAACGATGTCAAAATCGATCGGCGGTTACGGACTGCCGCTTGCTGTGACTCTGATCAAACCTGAGCTTGATATCTGGACACCCGGCGAGCATAACGGCACATTCCGCGGAAATCAGATGGCGTTCGTTGCTGCGAAAGCAGGTCTTGACTTTATGCTTGAAAATAAGATCGAGGACGGCGTAAAGGCAAAGGGCGAAGTCGTAAAGAAGTATATTGAAGAGGAAATTCTTCCGCTTGACAGCCGCCTTGCAGTCAGAGGGATCGGACTGATCTGGGGAATTGATTTTGACAAAATTCCTGTCAAGGGTCTTGCTGACAAAGTAGAGATGAGATGCTTTGACAAGAAAATGATCATTGAAGGTGCAGGCAGAAACAACTGTGTTGTAAAGATCATGCCGCCGCTTACCATCTCCGAGGACGAGCTGAAATACGGTCTTGCCATCGTAAAAGAGGCTGTACAGGAAGTACTTGCAGAAGTATCGGATTAAGGAAGTAACGCTCAGGCGGCAGAATTCAGGGGCGGACATATGTTGCCTTCTGCCTGAAAGAATGGGGGACGTTTATGAAAATCGGTTATCTGACGAGAGTGCTCAGCGGTGTGCGGTTTAAAAAGATGCAGTCTGCTATTAATGAAGTACATGATAAATCCGGAAAAAATAAAATTGCGACCTTTTTTGATATGATCGGCTGCGGTCTGAAATACGGCGCGGGCTACAATGACTATATCATTTTTGAGTTCTATAATATGAACGCAAAGCAAAGAAAAACATATCTTACCAGACTCAAAAACAAGAGGATGATTTCAGAGCTTAACGATGAGAAATATTCCTATATTTTTGACGAAAAGAATGTTTTTGACAAGAAATTTGCTGCGTTTACCGGAAGAGAGATTCATGACCTTGCCGATATTGATTTTGACGGTTTCAAGAAATTTATCGAGGGAAAGGAATATATTTTCGCAAAGCCGTATATCGGTGAAAGCGGAAAGGGAATCGAAAAGCTTCATATTCCTGATTTTGCTTCTGCCGAGGAGCTTTACAAATATGTGACCAACCCTGAAAAGAATTTCGGCGTGATTGAGGAAGTGATCGTTCAGCATCCTCAGGCAGCAAAGATCTATCCGTATTCGCTGAATTGTCTCAGAATTGTCACGCTGGTCAATAACGGAACGCCGTATATTCTGTATGCGGTATTCAAAATGGGCAACAACGGAAAGTTTGTTGATAACCTTGAAAACGGCGGACTGGCTTGTCATTTTGACCTTGACAAGGGTGAGATCACAGGCTGTGGGCATACTTCGGCACTGGTGAATTACGATGCTCATCCTGCCACAGGCATTAAGTTTGAAGGCTACAAGCTGCCGTATATGAAGGAAGTCAAGGAGCTGGTGAAAAAGGCTGCTCTTGTGATTCCTGAACACCGTTATGTCGGCTGGGATGTCTGCCTGACACCGAACGGTCCTGCGATCGTTGAGGGAAATGATTTCCCTGCTTATGATTTTCCGCAGCTGCCTGACGAGGGCAAGGAAAGAATCGGACTCATTCCCAAAATTGAAAGCTGCGGTTTCAAAGTAAGAAAATAGCGGAGTGCCTCCGCAGTCAATTCGCGCAGTCGCTACCCTTCGGTCGCTCTGAAAGGGAAAGATTAATTTATTGCCGCGTTTCATATTTTGTGTTTGAAATGTGGTATGCAGTTATAAAAAATCATCCCCGATTGTATGATATGGAACAGTATCTGCAATCGGGGTTTTGTTTTATTTTTTATTCAGATTCGCTGATGACCTTCTGGGCAATGTGCTGGGGGGCTTCTTCATATCGCTCAAATTTGAAAGTAAAATATCCTCTGCCTTGTGTTGCCTGACGGATAAAGGTGGAGAAATCACTCATTTCTGCCTGCGGTGCTTCCGCTTCAATTTCCTGCATATTGTCGTCTGCCTGATTCATGCCGAGAACTCGTCCCCTGCGTTTGGTGATCTCGCCCATGATATCGCCCATGTTGTCGCTCGGAACAACAGCTTTCAGTGTTCCTACCGGCTCTAACAGTACAGGATTTGCTTTTGGCATACCATCCTTATAAGCAAGTGAAGCGGCTGTCTTGAATGACATTTCTGAAGAATCTACCGGATGATAAGAGCCGTCATAAAGCGTTGCTTTGAGTCCTACCACAGGATAACCTGCAAGCGGTCCTTTTGTGATACTGTCACGCAGACCCTTTTCAACAGCAGGGAAGAAGCCTTTCGGCACAGCTCCGCCGACAACCTTTTCGTCAAATTCCATGCCTTCACTGTCACACGGTGAGAATTCGATCCATACATCACCGAACTGACCGTGACCGCCTGTCTGCTTTTTATATCTGCCCTGAACCTTTACGCTCTTGCGAATGGTTTCTCTGTAGGCTACCTTTGGCTTGGATAGAACAACATCAACGCCGTATTTTGCTTTCAGCTTGGAAACAATCACATCAAGGTGCTGTTCGCCCATGCCGCTGATAATCATTTCATGTGTTTCATGGTTGGTTTCAAATTTAATGGTCGGGTCTTCTTCACTCAGACGCAGAACTCCCTGTGCGACTTTATCTTCCTCGCCCTTTGTCTTAGGGGAAATTGCCATAGAAAGCGACGGTTCGGGATATTCCACACCGTCCAGTACGACCTTCCTCAATGGGGAACAAAGTGTATCTCCTGTATTAGCGGAAAGTTTTGCTGCCGCTCCGATATCTCCTGCGGCAATATAGGCGGTTTCTTCCAGCTTTTTGCCCTTGGCAATCATTACCTTTGATACCTTTTCGGCATTGCCTGTTCTCATATTGATCAGCTGTGTATCCGCACTGATTTTTCCAGAAACAACCTTGAAATAGGAAAGCTTACCCACAAACGGGTCGGCGATGGTTTTGAATACGACTGCCGCTGCTGCCGCATCCTCATTGACGCTCAGCTCTACAGGCTCGCCGTCAAGGTCAACTGCAAGCTCTGCAGCCTTATCTGCTGCACCCGGAGCAAGCCAGATCAGACCGTTGAGAAGCTGTTCCACGCCATAAGTAAGAAGTGCATCGCCGCAGAATACAGGGCTGATACTGCCGTTCTTAACACCCTGGCTGACACCAACAATGATCTCTTCGGGGGTGAATTCTTCGCCTGAAAAATATTTCTCGAACATTTCATCACTTGTTTCGGCAACCGCCTCACAAATCGCTGTTCTCAGACCTTCCAGTCTGTCACCCATATCAGGGATCGGAACATTGGTGATTTTTCCGTCAACATATTTATACGCTTTATATTCCAGCAGGTTGACATAGCAGTCTGCCTGACCGTCCACAATATACGGAACAACAACAGGACACACCGAAGGACCGAAAGAGGTTTTCAGGCTCTCGAAAACTCTGTAGAATCTTGCACTTTCATCACAAAGACCGTTAACAAAGAAAATTTTTGTCAGACCTCTTTTATCAGCCGCTTTGGCTGCTTTTTCCGTTCCGACACTGACACCGTTCTTTCCTGATACGGTGATCAGTATGGAATCTGCTGCTCGTGCTGCCTCGCAAAGACCGCCCTCAAAATCGAAAAGACCGGGAGAGTCGATGAGATTGATTTTTTTGTTTTTCCATTCGATCGGTGCAATACAAGTCTGAACGGAAGTTTTGCGTTTGATCTCCTCAGCATCAAAATCGCAGATAGTGTTTCCGTCACTTACTTTTCCGAGTCTGTCCGAACCGCCGCACAGAAAAAGCATTGCCTCTGCAAGAGAGGTTTTACCCGAGCCGCTGTGACCTGCGACAGCGATGTTGAGAATATTTTTTGCGTTGTACTGTTTCATGTAATTAAAGTCCTCCTTTGTAATTATAATATAAAATTAATCTACTGTACTATTAATTTTTAATCACTGTAACCAATTATATACCATGAATACCATAATTACAATAGGAAAAACAAGATTATTTATATATTTTTATTAAAAATTTTGATGATAAATAATATATTGAATATTGACGAAGTTCTTCAAAAACGATAAAATAGAAGAAATAGATAATAAAGGAGCAGAAAAATGTCTGAAATTCAAACAAATACAAATACAGAGATCGATTATGACAAAGAATCCGAAAAAATTCTGAAAGAATTTATCGATGAGCTGAATTCTGTTGATATCGGCAGCGGAGCATATCCGCAGTATGCCTCGACTGACCTGAAATATACAGCAGGACTGCAAAGCAAAAGACTGAACGAAAAAAATGCCGATATCCGTTATCATTATATGACAGAATCTGCACCACATGGCAGTGCGGTCAAGTTGGATAAGGATACACGGTATATCACAAGAATGCCCTTTTACATAATGAACAGTCAGACGGAGTATTCTGTTGGCGGCAGGGTGAAAAAGAAAGATAAGCTGCAAAAAACAATGTATGCCAATGTGATATGGCTGATCGATCAGAATAAGGATGAATCCTATTGCTGCCCGAACTGCGGTGCGGTCAGTACTGTCAAAAAGCTTCTTGCCGGATGCCCTTACTGCAAAACCAGATTTATCATGTCCGATCTGTTTCCGAAAATCACCAACTACTATGACCGCAGGGCGAAGGAAACAATCAATTCAACGGTTCTTCCGTTTTCCATGCTCGGAATCCTGATCGTGCTGGTAGTGTACGGCTTTTACAGCTATGATACTTTAACAACCGTTTTTACATCTGATGATATGACACAAAAAATCATACAGGGTATTTTGCTTTTGGGATGTGCTGTGATCGGATTTCTTGCGGGATATATTCTGAAAGTTGTGGCGAACATCATATATGTTTTGTTATATACGATCGTTTTTCTTCCGAGTTTGTTCCGCCTGATCAAAACAAAGCGGAAACTTCCGGAATTTATGCGGGGGTTTGAGAAGAATTTTACACTTGATCACTTTATCGGAAAGCTGATCTACCTGATCCGAACGATGGTGTATAGTGACAATTACGACAACTGCGCTGTTTATTGCGGTGAACCGACCGAGAACCGGTGTAAGGATATCATTGATATGACTTATTTCGGATTTGTGGATGCAAAGGATTTCTATATCGAAAATGATTATGCCTATGTAAATATGGATGTCCGTATGTATACCATTAATTGCAAAGGACGTCATATTTCAAAAAAATCAGAAGTGTTCGATCTTCTGATCTACAAGAGTATTCATGCCGAAAATGATTACGGATTTTCGATTCACAAGATCGAATGTAAAAATTGCGGCTCCAGTTTTGATGCAACAAAAGAAAAATATTGTCCGTTCTGTAAGTCGGGATATAATCTTCCCGATTATGACTGGGTAATAAAGGAATTTAAAAGGAAATAAAAATATTGCAAAAAATATAAGAAGGTGTTAAAATATATTAGTATTATATAACTAACGGCGGAGGGGTTTTGAATGATCATTGTTGAAAGCGGTGAAATCAAAAATATGGAAAGGGCTGCCGTAAGACAGGGTGTGTCTCTTTCTCATCTGATGGAGCAGGCAGGTGCTGCGGTGGCAGAACTGTCTGCAAAAATCATTACGGAAAAAAAGCTGAAAAAGGTAACAGTTCTGTGCGGTAAAGGAAACAACGGCGGCGACGGTTTTGTCATTGCGAGGTTTTTGTCGCTGATGTGTGATGTTTCTGTTGTAGTTGCTGACGGATATCCTGTAACCGACCTTGCGAAGCTGAATTTGAATTTGATTCCTGATAAAGTAAAGGTACACATTTATTCGGAGAAATCTGACGAATGTGTTTCTGATGTAATGGGAGCGGATATTATTATTGATGCAATTTATGGGATAGGTTTCAGAGATTCTCTTTCACCTGCCTGCGACGAAATAATCAATATAGCTAACCGTAACCTCAGTGCAGTAAGAATTGCGGTCGATGTTCCCAGCGGAGCAGTCTGCGATACAGGAGAAGTTCCCGATGAGTGTTTCAGAGCGGATTATACGGTTACGTTTACGGCATTGAAGCCGCTTCATGTGCTTTATCCTGCTGCGGATTACTGCGGAGAGGTTTCTGTGAAAAAGGTAGGAATACCGAAAAATATCATTGATCAGTGTACCTATACGATGAAAACAACGGATGAGTTTGTGCAGACACATCCGCTGAAAGTGCCGGGAAAAGCGGCACACAAGGGCAGCAACGGTACATTACTGTCAGTTTGCGGCAGCTATGGCATGGCAGGGGCTGCTGTGCTTTCAGGTATGGCGGCTCTTCGCTGCGGAGCAGGGCTGCTGAGACTTGCTCTTCCCGAATCGATTTATCCGATCGCTGCTGCAAAGCTGACCGAGGCGGTTTTTCTTCCGCTGTCTGAGTCTTCAGATGGTCTGATCAGTGTCAATGCGTTTGATAAATTACAAATGGAGATACTGGAACGCTGCACAGCACTTCTGATCGGCTGCGGTCTGGGACAGAATGATGATATGCCCAGTCTTGTTTCTGCAATGCTGTCAACTTCCGACAAGCCGGTTATTTTAGATGCGGACGGCATAAATGCGGTTGCACCGAATATAGATATATTAAGGCAAACCAACGCACCTGTGATCCTTACACCGCATCCCGGAGAGATGGCAAGGCTTACAGGCACGGATATAACTAATGTTCAGAAAAACAGATATCAGATCGCTAAGAATTTTGCCGCTGAATATGGTGTTATAGTTGTACTCAAAGGTGCGAATACGATTATCGCTTTGCCGGACGGAAATGCTTATGTCAATCTGACAGGCAACAACGGCATGGCTAAGGGCGGTAGCGGTGACGTTCTGGCAGGAATGATCGGTGCATTTCTTGCTCAGGGAAATGATCCTGATACAGCGGCAATTAATGCGGTGTACTATCATGGTATTCTTGGTGACAGGTGCACGGAGAAATATTCCGCAAGAACCATGCTGCCAACTGATATGATTGAAGAGATCCGATACGTGCTGTGATTCTGAACCGTGAAGGTGATCGATTGAATAAGCTTATGGCAGTGTTTGTGACAGGTCTTTCGCTTCTATGCTTTACATCCTGCGGCATGGAAGAACAGTCGGCGCCGCCGCTGACTGTTTCGGCGAAGAAAGACTGCGTTGTAAAATACGGCGGCGAGGAATACAAATGCAGTATAAAGTATATCAGCAGTTCGGTTGAAAGTATTACGGTGAAATCACCTGAAAATATTTCGGGGATGACATTCAGACATTCAGGCGGAAAATTTACGCTATCTTACGGAACGCTGATCTGCAAAAGCGAGGAGCTTCTTCTGCCTGAAAATTCTTTTCCGTACAAAACCTCGGCAGTGCTGAAAAAACTCAGGAAAAATAAGGACACCATTACACTTTCGCCTGATGAAAACGGGGGATACAGCTATAAAGACAAAGCCTCCGATTTTACGGTCAGAACCGATAAAAACGGAGTGCTGAAAGAAATTATTCTATAATCAAAAAAGCTGACAGCGGTGATTTTTTCTTCGCGGTCAGCTTTTATGTTTTTTAACCATTAGTATATGAAATGGATAGATTTGAACCTTGTTTATTAATAAATAATGAAAAATGAATAGTACAGAAATGCCCGAAAGGAACATTATTTTTTTATGATAGGTCAGATTAAACCAAAAGCATATTACGCGTTACGCGGCAAAAAAATTTCGCATTTGACAAAAGTCAAACGCGAAACTGACTGCGGAGGCACTCCGCCTGGTGGGAACAACAGGGCTCGAACCTGTGACCCTCTGCTTGTAAGGCAGATGCTCTCCCAGCTGAGCTATGCTCCCATATTCAATTCCTTTAGCGGAACGATTGTTATTATAGCACATCAAAATACAAATTGCAAGTGTTTTTTGAAAAAAATTTAAAATTTTCCAAAAAGTTTGGTTGAATTTTCTTTTGATATCATCGCAAAGATTTTTTTGTTGGTTTTATACACAATAACAGGGTCTCCCGGTTGGAGATAGGGAAAATCACCTGAATTATGTGAATGGAAAGGAATACTTTTGCAATACTGCTTGCTGTGCGGAAGCCATACTGATACATACCATGTGTTTTTGCTGCTGTCACTATGGGATTTGGATTTTCCGACAGCCTGACCGTAACAGATGCCGAAATCGTTTCGGAACAGATTGATAATTTCAGGAATCATCATCAACGCAGGAATCAGACATAAAAGATATGCGTAGATAATTGCTTGATAGAAAATGAGAATACCTAAAAGAACAGCTGTGAAAACTGACAGAAAAATCAATCCGCCGGCAGAGGATTCGTTTCTCAGCTTTTTGATTTCCGCATATTCTTCGGGTGTGGGGTCCTGAAACATAATTTCTTTCGCCTTTACCTGATAGCGGCTGAAATCAGTATTCATAATTTCCTCTTTATCCATCTGGTTCTCCTCCGTAAATATTGATTGGGCTAATTATAACACGAGGAAACACAAAATGTATGAATTATTTATTAAACTTTTCATACAGGAATGGAATATTTTTCTTGTATTTGCTATAATACAATTATAATTGTATGAAAGGGCGGAATTTTATGAAAAACGAGCTGACAACATTATGCTATATTGAAAAAGACGGGAAATATCTGATGCTTCACAGAAACAAGAAAAAGAATGACCCGAACCATGATTTGTGGCTCGGGATCGGAGGACATTTTGAAGAGGGGGAAAGTCCCGAAGAATGTGTTGTGCGTGAAGTGAAAGAGGAAAGCGGACTGACACTTACAGATTTCGCTTTGCGTGGTGTAATTACATTTTCGGATAATGATTGGTACGAATATATGTTTCTGTTTTCCGCAGACGGTTTCGAGGGGGAAATCACTGAATGTGATGAAGGCGAGCTTGTCTGGGTGGAAAAAGAGAAAGTACTTGGTGAACTTCCGATATGGGAAGGGGATAAAATATTTCTCGGACTGATGGAAAAAAGCGAACCGTTCTTTTCGTTGAAACTGAGATACGAAAACAGGATTCTGAAATATGCGCTTCTGAACAATACAGATTTAAAGCTGTCATGTTAATATATACTGTAAAGTGAGTTATTATTAAAGAAATTTGGATGGCAGGAATAAATGTGCCTTAAGTAAGAAAGTGGTGACCGTAGAGATCGGATACATGAATTGACAGCGGAGGCACGTTAGTATAAAATAATTTTGGAAGTTTTATGGCGCGGCAAAAAATAATGGTTTTCTATGAAACTTGAGCGCGAAATAGTCCTGTGCGGTCACGCACTTGACAAATTGTGGGATTTGGTATAAAATTAGAAAGATAGAATAGATAGATATGATTTAGTAATTGTGCCTAAATATTTGTATCGTTACAGAGGAAATTTTTAATCATAATTTTAAGTTTTACGGAGGTCTGACAAAATGAGTTTTACGATTCTGGGAACAGGTAAGGCAGTTCCTGAGTATGTGATGAAAAATGATGAGCTTTCAACAATGGTTGAAACTAATGACGAATGGATTCGTACAAGAACAGGTATAGAGGAACGCCATATCGCCAAAAGCGAAACAATTACTCAGCTTTGCGTTGAAGCAGCAAACAACGCACTTGAAAATGCAGGGGTAAAACCTGAAGAACTTGACCTGATTATCTGCTCTACCATGAGGGGAGAAAATATCACTCCGTCTCAAGGCTGTATGATACAGAAAGAAATAGGTGCTTCTTGCCCTGCTTTTGATGTCAATGCGGCTTGCTCGGGCTTCATTTATGCCCTCGATATTGCGGCAGGCTATTTTGAAAGAAAAAGAGTTAAAAAAGCACTGATCGTTTCGATGGATAATCTGTCCAATATTACTGACTGGACAGACCGTTCCACCTGCGTACTTTTCGGTGACGGCGGTGCAGCAGCAGTTCTCGGAGAGGGCAATGACCTCCTGTCAATTCACCTTACCGCTGTCGGCAATGACGATGCGATCAGAATACCGCACGGTACAAATTCTTCACCGTTCTATGAGCATGAGGAAGAAAAAGCTGTTCTGCATATGGCAGGCAACGAAGTATATAAATTTGCAACTGCTGCTATGGCAAACGGCATTAAAAAAGCTGTTGCGGATGCAGGTCTGGAACAGAGTGACGTTGACTGCGTTGTACCGCACCAGGCTAATATCAGAATCATCAATACTGCTGCGAAAAACCTTGACATTCCGAGAGAAAAATTCTTCTGCAATGTTCAGCATTACGGAAATACTTCCTCAGGAAGTGTACCGATCGCTCTTGACGAAGCAAACCGCTCAGGTGTACTGAAAAAAGGCGACATTGTGGCACTGTGTGCTTTTGGCGGAGGACTTACAACAGGCAGCTGCGTAATACGCTGGAACAAGGATTAATGAGGAATTAGGAATGAGGAATGGATGCTGATTCCAAACTTCATTCGGGAATTCATTGACTACTGACATTGGAGGAAAAAATATGGGTAAAACAGTATTCGTCTTTTCGGGACAGGGTGCACAGTATCCCGGAATGGGAAAATTACTTTACGAAACCTCAGCGGCTGCAAAGGCTGTATTTGATATGGCAGAAAGTATTCGCCCGGGAACGATCAGACAGTGCTTTGAGGGCACAAAAGAAGAACTGGCAATTACGATCAATACACAGCCCTGTGTTTTTACAGCTGATTTAGCCGCTGCAGCTGCGGTTGCAGAAAAAGGGATCAAACCTGATTTTGTAGCAGGATTTTCACTTGGCGAAATTGCAGCATTGGCTTTTTCGGGTATTCTTTCCTATGAAGAAGCGTTTAAACTGGTCTGCAAAAGGGCAGAATTTATGGATAAGGCAGCAAATGCCGACAAGGGTGCAATGGCAGCGGTGCTGAAACTGACACCTGAGAAGGTTGAAGAAATCTGCAGAGGCTTTAACAGAGCCTATCCTGTCAATTATAACAGTCCGGCACAGACAGTCGTTGCGGCAGCAGAGGATGAAATTGATGCACTTTGTGCAAAAGTGAAAGAAGAAAAGGGCAAGGCGGTCAAGCTGGCAGTAAGCGGTGCGTTCCATTCTCCGTTTATGGCACAGGCTTCAGAGGAACTGGCAAAATATCTTGAAGATGTAGAACTGAAAGAGCCGACAGTGCCGGTTTACTCCAACTATACGGCAAAACCGTATGAGGGAGACTACAAAGCTTTGATCGCGGCTCAGGTGCAGAACCCTGTAAAATGGCAGACAACGGTTGAAAACCTTGTTGCAGAGGGCGCAGACAGATTTATCGAAGTGGGTGTCGGCAAAACACTGACAGGTCTGATCAAAAAAATCAATGCCGAAGTAACAGCGGTAAATATAGAAAATAAGGAGGGACTTGATTCTCTTAGCTGAGTATCAGGGGAACAATTATGTTTGAATTAACCGGTAAAACCGCAATTATAACAGGTGCATCAAGAGGAATCGGCAAGGCGATTGCGCTGAAATATGCCGATCTTGGTGCGAATATTGCATTTCTGCATTTTGGTGACGGCGAAAATGCGGTGCAAACTGAAAAAGAACTTGCAGAAAAGGGCGTTAAGGTAAAGGCTTACGAATGTAATGTTGCTGATGCGGAAGCTTCTGCGAAAGTTGTTGAGGAAATTATTGCCGAATTCGGTGAGGTTCATATCCTTGTCAACAATGCAGGTATTGTCAGAGATACGCTGATTCTTTCCATGAAGGAAGCGGATTTCGATGCGGTTATCAATGTCAACCTTAAAGGCACATTCAATATGACAAAGGCGATTTATAAGCACTTTATGAAAAAGCGCAGAGGAAGAATCATCAACATTTCCTCTATTATTGGCATCACAGGCAATGCAGGGCAGGCAAATTATGCTTCTGCAAAGGCAGGTATCATCGGTCTGACAAAATCTGTCGCAAAAGAACTTGGTTCAAGAAATGTCACAGCCAATGCGATCGCTCCGGGCTTCATCAAAACAGATATGACAGACGGTATGCCCGAAAAGGCGAGAGAAGCGGCTCTTGCAGCAATTCCGCTGAAACGTATGGGTACAGTGGAGGATATTGCTAATACAGCAGTATTCCTTGCAAGTGACGAGGCTTCCTACATTACCGGCGAAATCATCAAAGTTGACGGCGGAATGGCAATATAATGCATAATGCATAATGAATGTGGATTTGGGAAAATACCATGACAGATTGGTTTATCATAATAAATGACTTACTACTTTAAAGAAAGGAATTAAATAGATGAAAAGAGTTGTTATTACGGGACTTGGCGCAATAACGCCGATCGGAAATGATGTTGATACAACATGGGAATCTATGAAAAATGGTGTTTGCGGTATCGATACCATTACAAAGTTTGATGTATCGACAACAAAGGCAAAAGTAGCCGCTGAGGTAAAGGATTTTGACCCGACAAAATATATAGACAAAAGAGAGTGCCGCAGAATGGATCTTTTCTGTCAGTATGCGCTTGCAGCAGCAACTCAGGCTGTTGAGGACAGCGGCATTGAGAGTAAGGTTGAGCCTGAAAGATTCGGCGTATATGTCGGCTCGGGTGTGGGAGGTATTACGACTTTCTATGAGCAGAGTGTGAATCTTTATACGGACAAGAATGTTTCCCCGTTCTTTATCCCGATGATGATCGGCAATATTGCAGCAGGCAATGTTGCAATCAGATTCAAGGCAAAAGGTCCGTGTCTGCCTGTTGTAACGGCTTGTTCTACATCTACCCATGCACTCGGAGAGGCTTTCCGTGCTGTGAAATACGGACAGGCGGATGCGATCATCGCAGGCGGCGCAGAAGCAACGATTACTCCGCTGGCTGTCAAGGGCTTTACAAGCTGTAAGGCACTGACACTTTCCGACGACCCGAAAAGAGCTTCCATTCCATTCGATAAGGAAAGATCAGGCTTTGTCATGGGGGAGGGTGCAGGTATTCTGATTCTTGAAGAATATGAACACGCAAAAGCAAGAGGTGCAAAAATCTATGCAGAAATCGTAGGCTATGGCAATACCTGTGATGCACACCATATCACAGCTCCCGATCCCGAAGGCATAGGTGCGGCAAGATGCGTGAAATTAGCATTGGAAGAAGCCGGCTATCAGGGAACGGAAGAACTGTATATCAATGCACACGGTACGTCAACAAGCCTGAATGATGCCGGTGAAACAAAGGCTTTCAAAGAGGTTCTCGGAGAAAGAGCATACAAGGCGCATATCAGCTCAACAAAATCTATGACAGGTCATATGCTCGGTGCAACCGGTGCGGTGGAAGCCATTGCTGCAACACTGGCACTGAAAGATGGTATCATTCCGCCGACAGTGAATTATCAGGTATCCGATCCTGAATGTGATCTTGATTATACACCGAACAAGGCAGTACAGGTTCAGGCAGACCTCGCTCTTTCCACAACATTTGGTTTTGGCGGTCATAATGCCTGCATTGCAATTCGTACAGTAAAATAACCCAAATAAAACATTTACAAAATATACGAGGTGAAAAACCAAATGTACAGTATTGAAGAGATCAAAGAGCTTCTCGCTGCGTTTGACAAATCAAAGGCAACAGCGATTGATATACAGACCGACAAAGGTGAACTTCTCAGTATACGTCAGAAAACAGCCAAGGAAACAGTTGTGGCTGCTGAGTATGCCGCAGCGGTGGAAACAAAGGCTGTACCGGCTCCGGTGAAAGAGGTTGTTACAGAAGAAACGGCTGCTCCTGCTCCGACAGCGGAGGGAACACCTGTAGAATCTCCGATGGTAGGTGTGTTCTATGCAGCACCGTCACCTGACAGTGACCCGTATGTTTCTGTCGGCAGCAGTGTTAACAAAGGTGATGTACTGTGCTTGATTGAAGCAATGAAGCTGATGAATGAAGTTACAGCAGAAAAGAGCGGTATCATCACTGAGGTATGTGTGGAAAACGGACAGGTTGTTGAATACGGTCAGCCTTTGTTCAGAATTAAATAACAAGCAGGTGGAAAGCAATGAATAAAGAAGAAATTATGCAGGTGATCCCTCACAGAAATTCCATGCTTCTGATCGATGAAGCAACCAAAACAGGCGAAACAACCTGCGAGGGCAAAAAATACATCAAGGGCGACGAATGGTTTCTTGACGGTCATTTTCCCGGAAATCCCGTTGTTCCCGGCGTGATCCTCTGCGAAATGATGGCACAGGCAAGTGCTGTGATCATTTCGGAGGTTTCAGCGGCAAGTACTCCTTATTTTACGGGAATTGAAAAAGCAAAATTCAGAAATAAGGTTCTGCCCGGCGATACTCTCGAAATCAAATGCGAACTGACCGGACAAAAGCGTAACTTTTACTTTATCAAAGGCAAGGGCTATGTCAACGGAAAGCTCAGTGTTTCTGCGGAATTCTCTTTTGCACTTGTACCAAGAGAAAGCGCGCAATAATTTTCCATTTTCCATTTTCAATTATTAATTTGAACGAGGGGGAGTGATCGAGTGTTTTCAAAAATACTGATTGCCAACCGTGGTGAGATCGCTGTAAGAATTATTCGTGCCTGCCGTGAGATGGGTATTTCTACTGTTGCGGTATATTCGCAGGCGGATAAGGATGCACTACATGTCAGAATGGCAGACGAAAGCTATTGTATAGGAGGACCGCAGGTAGCGGACAGCTATCTGAATATGGCGGCAATTCTGGAAGTGGCGGTTGTGTCGGGGGCTCAGGCAGTACATCCCGGATATGGGCTTCTGTCCGAAAATTCAAAATTTGTGGCACTCTGCAAAAAGTGCAATATTGAGTTTATCGGTCCGAGTGCAGAAATGATCGAAAGACTCGGCGATAAAGACGAAGCAAGAAGAACAATGAAGCTGGCAGGCGTTCCGATCACGCCCGGCAGCGATATTATAGATGATATCAATGAAGCAAGAGCAAAAGCACAGGAGATCGGATTTCCGCTGCTTGTCAAGGCAAGAAGCGGCGGCGGCGGAAGAGGTATCCGCCGTGTGGACAGCATTGAAGAATTTGACAATGCGTTTCTGTCTGCCAAAGCGGAGGCACAGAGTGCATTCGGTGACGGTGCCGTCTATATGGAGAAATATCTGTCGCCTGTCAAACACGTTGAAATGCAGCTGCTTTGCGACAAGTACGGCAATGTGGTATGCCTTGGTGAACGTGAATGTTCTGTGCAGAGAAAAAATCAGAAGCTGATAGAGGAAAGTCCGTCACCTGCCATTACGCCTGATATCAGAAAAAAAATGATGGAGGCAGCAGCGAAGGCTGCCAAAGCAGTTGGCTATGAAAATGCAGGGACAGTAGAATTCCTGCTTGACAAGGACAGGAATTTCTATTTTATGGAAATGAATACCCGTTTGCAGGTGGAACACGCTGTGACTGAAATGGTGATCGGGATCGATATCGTTCAGTGGCAGATCAGAATTGCATCCGGTGCAAAGCTTACTGTTACACAGGATAAGGTGTTTATGCACGGAAATGCGATAGAATGCAGGATCAATGCGGAGGATGCCGAAAATAATTTCCGTCCGAGCTGCGGAAAGATCGGGTTCATACATATCCCGGGCGGTCCGAATGTTCGTTTCGATACAGCAATTTATCAGGATTATAGCGTGCCGCCTTATTATGATTCGATGATCGGTAAGCTGATCGTGCAGGCACGTTCCCGTGAGCTTGCCATACGTAAGATGAAAATGGCACTCAGCGAGCTGACCGTCAACGGCATTAAGCACAACAGGGATCTGCATATTGATATTTTATCCGACCCCGATTTTGTTTCGGGAGAATATACCACAAGCTTTATGGAAGAAAGACGGCAGCGTCTGGAAAGCGAAAACGGCGAGGATTAATTCCGCCGTATCAGAAACCGCACATGACCGCATACGGCGGTCTGCCGATGCGGAGATAGGTTAGGTGCAGCATTGAATACAGCAGATTTTTTTAACTTTTTAAAACCGAAAAACGAGCTTGAAAATCAGGGGGA
>CACYDD010000088.1 GCA_902773065.1 uncultured Ruminococcus sp.
ATCAGTTCCGCCGTCATCAGTTCCGCCGTCATCAGTTCCGCCGTCATCAGTCCCGCCATCATCGGTTTCGCCAACATCGCCGCCGTCGCCTTGATCCGGTTCATATGGGTCTTCTCCGCCCTGATCCGGGGCATAAGGCTCATCATCGGTTACAGAGGTTTCCGGTTCATCAGTTGTCGGTTCTTCCGGTTCTCCTGTATCATCCGAATATTCCGAATCATCATTTTCGTCATTGGAATTTTCATCTTCTGAATATTCGGTGTTATCCTCGCTTGACTCATCATTATCGTCATTGCTGTAAGAGGTTTGTTTGCTGCTTTCGGTCTTTTTCTGACCATAAGTTGAATTTGCCGGCATATTATCTGTTGTATAATAGCCTACAGCTGTTTTGCCTTCAATAGTTAGATCAGTCAGTCCTCCGTCGTCGATAATGTAGTTATGCTGAACGACATCTCCGCCGAGGTCATAATTTTTAACAGCTTTTCCTTTCAGCCATTCTTCCATAATATCACGCCACAGATAATGGTTCTTGGAAACCTCATCCTCGGCAATAGGGGAGGAGGTATCATGTCCTGCCCAGATTCCTGCTAAAGCATAGGGGGAAGCACCTACAAACCAGTTATCACATGAATTATCTGTTGTACCTGTTTTACCGATAATATCCCAGCCATCAATTTTTGCTCTGTAGCCCATTGTTTCACCGCCGGAATTGACGACCTCATGAAGAAGTCTGTTCATAATAGTGGATGTTTCTGTTGAAATAACCTGACTTGGTTTACCGATATCGGTATTATCGATAATGATATTTCCTTCATTGTCCGTTACCATAAAATAGGTATATGGCTGGTAGTAATAACCGCCATTAACAAATATCTGGTAAGAAGAGGTCATCTCTTCCACGGTTGTACCGCCGTAAAAACCACCGATAGAAAGACCGGCAAGATTTTCGTTATCATGATCGGGGTCAAGATGCTGGAAATTAAGCTTTTCTGTAAGGAATTGATAGCTTTCCTCCAGACCTACCATTTTAACAACGCTTACTGCTGCACCGTTAGAAGAAATGTTCAATGCTCTTGTGACAGGAATATCTCCGTAATAAGAGCCATACCAGTTATTCGGACCTGAAATGACCTGTCCGTCCACAAGTCCCCAGTCGGATACAGGGCGGTCGGAAACAAGAGAAGAGAAATTGATCTGCTCGTTTTCAAGTGCGATCACATAGGAAGCAATCGGTTTGATCGTCGAACCGGGCTGTAATACAGAGTTAGTTACATTATCCCATACAAGACGCCCGTCTTTTTCAAAACGGCTGCCCACTGTAGCCAGTACTCTGCCCTCAAAGTCCATCATTTCATAGCCGACTTCCAGTTTTTCATCCTTTGGTGTTTTCCATTCCCTGATTTTTTTCTCAGCAATTTCCTGTGCTTTTTTATCCATTGCACAATAGATATTAAGACCTTCATTATAGATCATATCTTCCGCATAATCCGCACCAATATTGAGTTCGGGCTGCAGATCTTTTACAACATCACGGAATACTCTGTCCATATACCAGTTCCAGTCATTATCGTCATCATCATCTTCTTCAATGACATAACCGATAAATTTCATGTTTTCGGATTCTTTCATTGCCTCATTGTATTCCTGTTTTGTGATCATTTTCTGATCATACATCTCAAACAGGATATCCTCACGGCGTTCCTTATTGTTTTCAGGGTAATCCAGAGGATTGAGTGCAACAGGATTCTGTGTGATGCCGGCGATTGCTGCACATTCCGCAATCGTACAATCGGCAATATTCTTATTGAAATAGATATCCGCAGCTGACTGAACACCGCGGCATCCGGCACCATAGTTAACGATATTCAGGTAAGCTTCGATAATATCATCCTTGGTATATTCATCCTCAAGCTTCAGTGCTCTGAAGATCTCGCGCAGCTTACGGGTGATGCTGACATCGTTATCATTGGTGATATTTTTGATCAGCTGCTGTGTGATGGTGGAGCCGCCGTACTGACTTCCGCCTGTAGCCAGACTGAAGATCGCACCGCCGGTGCGATACCAGTCAACACCGTTGTGTTCCCAGAAACGTTTGTCTTCGATCGCAACCTGAGCATCGATCATATGCTTGGGGATATCCTGATATTTAACCCAGACGCGGTTTTCACCCGAATAAAGCTCCTGATATTTTTCGTAGTTGTTGGTATCAGCGGCATCGGAAACATCGCAGTCCTCTTTCAGAACATAAACAAAGCTTGTCAGGCTGAGTTTCATTTTGTTCAGATTGATGTTAAGAGGTTCGTTAGCAATGCTGAACAGATAAAATATTATTGATATTCCGATGACAACGGTAGTGATAAGAAATATCACAAAAGCAGTGACGATTACCTTTCTCAATGCTGCAAAAAAACCGCCTACCGCAGTACCGACGGATATGGAAGATCCGGAAGTACTTTCATCGTTATAAATGCTTATATCGGTTTTTCTCATATTATCTCTGAGTCCTCCTTATAAATATTGGTGTCTCCATGTCGGCGGTGTTTCAGGCACAGCCGAAAAACTTTATTGTTCCCGGGAACTTTGTTTTATCATTCAGTCTGGTACTACTCCGTTATCGAGTGACATAGCCGGAGTTTTTCAGAGAATACGGGTAACGAAGAAATACCGCAGAGAACAATATCTTAATAATACATTATCTATTATACCATAAAATAAGGAAAATGGAATAAAATTTTTTAAAATTGAAAAAATGTCGGTCAATATCTGTGATTTTGTAGAAAAAATCTGATGAAATCATGAATATTTACATAAAAACATCCAAAAATAAAAGTGAAGGAGATGAAGTGGAATTGAAGAAATTAATGCTATTTACAGGAACTTTTCTGATTTTATGTTTATTCATAACAAATGTTGTACTGCCGACCCTGCCGAAGGCAAAGGCAGATAACGGAGAACAATCACAGAACAACAGTGAATTTCAGCAGAAACAGGACAGTGGAACAGAGATTGCCTATATACTTTCGGTTTTTGATGGAAGGGTTGCCGTTTTCAAAGCAGATGGCCAACAGCCGTTGTTTACAACAGATACAAGAGTCAGTGATCTGCCCCCGTCAGACAAGGCATCACTTGAAAAGGGAATTGAAGTAAGGGACAGGGAAGAACTCAATCAGTTTCTGGAAGATTTTTGCAGCTGATTTTACACTTAATAAACATAGGGTTCAGGGATCAGAGTTTTGCATCCATACTGTTAGCAGAACCAATATCTGATTGCTGAATCCTGACAAATCTTCCCGAAATTGATCCGATTTATTTAAATTAGAGTGTAATTATCACTTTTTAGACACTTAATAATTCATTTTATTGTACATCTAAAAAAATCGGATAAATGTCCAAAAAAAATGCCTGATAAAATGTAATGATGAACAGATTTAATAATTTTAAGCATTAAAAAATGTCAAAATGACTGTAACAATTCACAATCCGAATAATATTTCAAGTCGTTTTTTTGGAATATCTGTAGAAAATTTGTGATATTTCTTGAAAGTGCGTGACTAATTTAAAAAAATGTTATATAATAAAACCATAAGAATTGCAGGGTAGATTATGTTCCGGCAATTCTGATAATAAAGTCATAATCTATACAAAAGCAAAGAAAATCAATAATAACGGAGGCTGAAAAATATGTATAGCATGATTTCCTACTGGCTTAAGTATTACAGACATGAGTGTGGTCTTACACAGCAGCAGGTTGCAGACAGACTGAAAATTGAGCGTTCAACTTATACTTACTATGAAACAGGAAAAACAAAACCTGATATCAACACACTGATTAAAATCGCAAAGGTATACAATATTAATTATACTCAGTTGCTTCAGGGCGTTGAAGAGGAACTGGAAGAGGCTGTTGCTGAGATCCATTCGGGACCTGCTGATGAAGACAGCCTGAAATATCGTACACACGCTACCACAAAATATGAGGTAGAGCTTCTTTTTGTAGTGCGTAACCTTTCTCCGAAGCAGAGAAAGGAAGTAATGAATCTGGCAAAAAAATTCATTACAGAATCCGAAGAAAACAAGTAATAAAATTCTGGATACACTAAACGACTGTCGTACTGAAAGGTACGGCAGTCATTTTCAGTTTTCCGGAATGTGTAGTAATGTAGTAGTGATTCTTTAAATTCAATTTGAGAACTGAATTTTTCAGACAAATTTAACGCCGCACTCCAATAATGAGCATGGAGTGCGGCATAAATTTCTTGAGGGATCGTAAAGAAAAATCGTTAGTAAATTTTATTGATATATCAATGATTCTATGCTAAAATAGAATCAACAGAGAGGAGCTGATATCATGCAAAAATATATCATGCCGGTAGGAAAAAGCGATTTTGAAAAAGTTCGGAAAGAGAAAAACTATTATATAGATAAAACAGATTTAATCAGGCAAATCATTAATGAGGGTGCAGAAGTGACACTGTTTACCCGCCCGAGGCGTTTCGGTAAGTCTCTGAATATGTCGATGCTTGAAAACTTTTTTGATATCCGAAAAGACAGTAAAGCAATATTTGAAGGTCTTGAAATTTCTAAAGATGAAGAACTTTGCAAAGAATGGATGAATCAGTATTCGACAATATTTATTTCATTTAAGGATGTCGGAGGAATCAATTTTGAAAATGCAGCTGCTCAGCTCAAAACCGCAATTTCCAATCTTTATAAAGACCATGTGTATGTGTTGGAAAATGAATCATCTGATAAAGATGATATCAATTTATTTATGCAGTTAAAAGCAAAACAATCTGAGAACATAGAGCTGACCGATGCCTTGGTGCTTTTGTCAAAGCTGATGTATGAATATTACAAGAAGCCTGTTGTGATATTGATTGATGAGTATGATGTACCGATGGCGAAAGGTGATGCCAACGGTTATTACAGAGAAATCACTGACATTATGAGGTATATGCTCAGTAAGGCACTGAAAGATAACCGGTATCTGAAATTTGCTGTTATGACCGGATGCCTGAGAATTGCGAAGGAAAGCATATTCACAGGGCTGAATAATTTGAAAATCAATTCTATGACGGATACAGAATATAATGAATGTTTCGGATTTACAGACGCGGAAATTAACAAACTTCTTGCTGATACGGAACTGACGGCTTATAAAAGAAAAATCAAAGAGTGGTATGATGGCTACCGCTTCGGTGACAGTGAAGTTTATTGCCCTTGGGATGTATTGAATTACATTTCGGATTTACAGAAAAAACCGGGAAAAGCTCCCCAAAATTATTGGGCAAATACGAGTGGAAATGATATTATCAAAAAATACCTTGACACAGGTATGAGTCCTGTTGATGATTTTGAAACACTTCTGAGAGGTGAGTGTATCAAAAAAGTTGTATATGAAGATATCACTTATGAAAATCTTGTCAGCAGCGAAGAAAATTTCTGGTCAGTGCTGTATATGACGGGTTATCTGACGACTGAACCAAAAGAATTCGTTAATACGTTAGAAGTTGATGACAGCACAATAGACGATGACAGAATTACACTGAAACTGGTGAATAATGAGGTTAAAGATTTATTTGCAAGGACGATTGCAGCATGGTTCAGAGAAACAATCATAAAGGATGACAGAAAACTTTTATTTGAAGCTATTTGGAATAGTGATACAGATACGCTGACC
>CACYDD010000089.1 GCA_902773065.1 uncultured Ruminococcus sp.
GCCCGTTGCCTGATAAGCGTTCGGCTGAACATATACCTGCTGTACAGGCTGTATCGGTTGCTGGTACTGCGGCTGAACCGGCTGCTGTTATTGCGGCTGTACGGGAGGTGCAGCCACCTGAATTTTCTCTCCGCAATATTTACATTCGGTCACACCGGCTGCAACCGGTGCACCGCACTGCGGACAAACTGTAGATGTTGACATATGAATAACTCCTTTGCGTTTTTTATGATTATCAGATATCCTTATGAGCGATATGGTAACCTGCTGTTCCGATCGGAAGAACGATTGCAAAATAAATAAAATGCAATGCGATCTGGAACAGGACATACAGATTGATCTGATCAGAAACAAAATAAAGGCTGAATACAATAAAACCGGCAAACTGCAGTATTGTATAAAACAGCGTAACAAACGATATAGCCGAAAACATCGGCAATGTTATTTTGCTGCACAGCAAACCGCAAAACATAGACAGAATCATAACGATAAAAGCATTGATTCCGATAAACAAAAGTTTCAGCCCGGAATACGGTTGCGACATGATATCAAAGACACTGAACACCAGCGTAAAAACACCTGCCGAAAAAAGAACGGACAGAATCAGACCAATAAATGAAAATTTACTTGTTTTCATTGCTTATCCCTCCTGTTTCGCACCGCAATTATGGCAGAACCTTGCATCAGGACTCAATTCCATGCCGCAGGTACAGATTTTCTTTGCCTGAGATGCACCGCAGTTATTACAGAATTTCGCACCTTCATCAAGTTCTGCACCACAACTGATACATTTGATTTTTTTCACCTTGAGAGAAGCACCGCACCACGAGCAAAAATTTGTTCCTTTTTTATTCTGCTTGCCGCATTTTGGACACTCTAGATTGCTGTTCATGACAGGTTCAACCGTTGAATCAGCGTGACTCATCATAGCATTTCCCATTCCGAAACCCATTCCACCTGCCACAAAGGCACCTGCCACACCGTTTGAGTTATTGGCAGCTCCTTCATAAACATCAAAGGAACGCTTTGTAGCATATCTGCTGTCACCCATAATTTCAAAGGCAGCCCTATCCTCCAGAATTTTATTGATTTTGTCAGTATCTTCATCGGGGAAATTGATGGACTGAATATAGAAATTAACGATCTTAAGACCATATTTTTCAAAATCGGGAGTCAGCCTTGTAAGTGCAGTAGCTGATATTTCCTCAAGTTTTGGTGTGATCTCAAATGCAGATATTTTCTGGTTAATAATAATATCCGAGACAATGGTTTTGATTTTTGTATTGAGAAGTCCCTTATAAAATTCCACGACAGCCTGATATTTCACTGCGGCATTTCCGAGTGAACCGATCAGTTCCCGCAAAAAAGAAGGGATATTGACGATCCTGACGCCGAACTGACCAAACGCACGAATATGCAGCCTTACAAAATATTTCGGGTCAATCAGCTGTATTGCATCCGTTGTACCCCAGAACATATCAAGCTTTGTTGCAAGATTCACATAATATATTTCTGCTGTGAAAGGGGTATCTCCGCCATAGATCATATTGACGAATTTGCCCAGAATAGGAAGATTTCCTGTTGACAGAACATATGCTCCTGCGGTAAACACATCCGCAATTTTACCCTGATAAACAAATACAGCCGCCTGTCCCTCGCCGACGATCAGTGTCGAACCAAGTACGATCTGCTCGGTCGGATATCTGTACACAAGCCACTCACGGCTTGATAGTCCGTCAAATTTGATTCTGTTAAGAATAGCCATTCCATCTCACCTCTAAATTACAAACTTATATACCTTAATTATATCAGCCACAATAATAATTGTCAATTAAAGTCGGAACACAAAACAGTTACAATAAAGTAACCGTTTTTTGCGATCACAAAAAACGGTCAGGACGTAAGATTATTTTTTTGTACTCGGGTGTATGGACATAAATTTTTTCTTAAGCTCTACCGAAAGGAACGGACGAAGCTTTTCAAGTGTGGTATCGTTAGGACTGAAAATCAGCAAAGCCGGCTTATGACGAATTTTGTCATGAATGATCAGATAATAGGTATCTTCGTTTTCTTCATTTTCCTCTGCTCTTAAAACCAGCTTGTGTTTTGACAGATCCACATTCTTGTCACCCGTTTCAGGATCGTGATACTTGCCGATATCATCCACAGCCTTCACATCAAACGATGTTACCTTGCGGCGTTTTTTCTGACCCTTGATACGTTCAATTCTCATTTCACCGACAACGAAGGTATATTCATATTCGATTCCTGCATTAGCAATCAGATAGTATACCAGATAGACTGCAAGTCCCAGCAAAGCTACTGCCACCAAAGCAAGCAGCGGCACAGTTACTGCAAAAACCACACAGCCTGCTGCAGCGAGTACGGTAAGAATAATGCCAAGAATAATGGCTGTCCTTGTACTGGGCGGCATTTTCTTTTTAACGATCTGTTCATAGTAATTATCCATTGTACCAAGATCCATTAAATTTCCCATTCCGACAATCCCCTTTATTTTCAATATAAAAACTTATTTTATCATTATACCACGGAGTGAAGGGAAAATCAAGCAGTTGAATAACTTTTACTCAACCGGCGCAGTGCCTGCGCTGTCAATTACGCTGCTGCTTCATAAAGACCGCAATTTTTATACCTCTGCGTAACTGCCAATTTAAATTATACACTTAGCTCAACTGCTTGATTGATAGAAACGCTAACTATTTTTCGATTTTAGAAATTATGGCCGCTGTAGCCCCAATACTCCACTTCTTCATATTTTACATAGATCTGAGAAGACTGGATATTTAATACAGAAGAAATGATTTCCGTAATTTTTGTGGTAAGATCGTCATATTCCTTTGCACTTGCCGAACCGTAAATTTTGACTTCAATAAAGGCACTCGGCATTGTTTTATCCCCTCTGAAATAAAGACGGCAGTTATCCTCAAAATTCAGCATAAGCCAGTTTTCACTTTTTCCTCTGATCAGGCTGATTGCTTTTCCGAGGGCTGTCTTGATTTCTGTTTCCTGTTTCTCTGAAACGGAGATGTTGACTTTTGTGTTGATAAATGGCATTTTGATCACCTTTCTTTGAGTTTGGAGTGTAAAGAGTGGAGTGTGGAGTTATTTTTCCCGCACAATTTCTGACGATAAGTCTGCTTCTTCCTGTCCCTGACATCAGATTGTCATTTCGTCAATGTTTTTTGTTGCTTTATAATTGCAAAGCAGATAGCTGACGGCAGTGAGAATCATAATAACGGTAAACAGACCAATAATAATGAGGATAGAGCCTGCTTCCGTAAATTTAAACAGCAGGTAAGAACCTGCACAGAGAACCGCTTCCAGAACGATCGCAAACGCCATATTGAAGAAGATGTAATAATTTCCTCTCAGTGCGTTCAGCTCATCATCCCAGATCAGTTTCGGATTGACCGAATCCATGAAAATTCCGAAATAGGTAGCAAAGGTCACAGACAGCAGACTTAGCACACAGCTGAAGATCGTGAATTTAATA
>CACYDD010000090.1 GCA_902773065.1 uncultured Ruminococcus sp.
GGATCACCACTCAAGAAGAGGTCTTTTTAAGATGATCGGTCAGAGAAGAAGCCTTCTCAACTATCTTATCAAGGTAGATATCGAACGCTATCGTTCAATCATCGCAAGACTCGGTATCCGTAAATAATTGTTTCGGGGCAGTCTGGGGACAGACTGCCTTGTTTCAGTTCTTTAAAAGAAATTTGCTGAATGAACGCTATGATTCCGGTCAATACTTATCAATGCGGCTCATAATTCATAATTCATAGTGTATAAATAGAGGGGCTAGGGACTAGGGGCTAGGATCTAGGGATGAGAGTAAATCCTGAAACTTGAATCCTAATTCAAAGTGTATAAATTGAGGGGCTAGGGGCTAGAGGCTAGAATCTAGGGATGAACGTGAAACCTGGATCCTAGACCCTAGATCCTAGACCCTAGATCCTAAATCCTGATTATACATTATGAATTATGAATTATGCATTGATAAGTCTGAACCGAAAGATGAAATCAATATGGAGGTAATCAGATGTTTGAAAATTTCAAGACTTATGAAACAGAATTCGCAGGCAGACCGCTTGTGGTAGAAACCGGCAAAACAACTCAGCTGGCTAACGGTGCTTGTTTTGTACGCTATGGTGAAACAGTAGTCCATGTTGCCGCTACTGCTTCGGCAAAACCAAGAGAAGGCGTAGATTTCTTTCCGCTTTCAGTAGACTATGAAGAAAAGCAGTATGCACTTGGCAGGATTCCGGGTGCTTACGGTAAAAGAGAGGGCAGACCGAGCGAAAAAGCAATTCTCGTTTCCCGTGTGATCGACAGACCGATTCGCCCGCTGTTCCCGAAAGATATGAGAAATGATGTATCTATCGTATGTACGGTTATGGCATATGACCCCGATTGTCTGCCTGAGATTGCCGCTATGGTCGGTACATCTATTGCGCTGAGCATTTCCGATATTCCGTGGAACGGTCCTATTTCTGCTGTTTCGGTCGGTCTTGTTGACGGCGAGTTTGTCATTAACCCGACAAAGGAAGAAAGAGAAAATTCAAGAATGGCTGTGACAGTTGCTTCCACGGACAGCAGAATTGCAATGATCGAAGCAGGTGCAGATATCGTTCCCGATGATGTCATGTACAACGGCATTATGGCAGGTCACGAGGCAAACCAGAAGATCATTGAATTTATCAAAGGTATTCAGGCTGAGATCGGCAAGGCAAAATTTGAATATCCGAGCAATGAGCCTGACCATGAGATGTTCGAGGCTGTTAAAGAGTTCTCTATTGAGGATATCAAGGTTGCTCTTGACACAGATGATAAAAAGGTTCGTGACGAAAGACTCAAACCGATCTATGAAAAGGTACATGAGAAATTTGACGAGATCTATCCCGAACAGGCTGAAAAAATCGATGAGTGTCTTTATAAAACACAGAAGTTTGTTGTCCGCCGCTGGCTGCTTGACGAGCAGAAGAGAGTTGACGGAAGAAAAATGGATCAGATGCGTCCGCTTGCTTCCGAGGTAGGAATTCTGCCCAGAGTACATGGTTCGGGTCTTTTTACAAGAGGTCAGACACAGGTACTTACCATCACAACGCTTGGTCCTGTCAGCGAACAGCAGTCTCTTGACGGTATCGATGACCAGACTTCCAAGAGATATATCCACCACTATAATTTCCCGTCCTATTCTGTCGGCGAAACAAAACCGTCCAGAGGTCCGGGCAGACGTGAGATCGGTCACGGTGCGCTTGCAGAAAGGGCACTTGTTCCCGTCATTCCTTCTGTTGAGGAATTCCCGTATACCATTCGTCTTGTTTCGGAGATTCTTTCCTCAAACGGTTCAACTTCACAGGGTTCTATCTGCGGTTCAACGCTTTCACTGATGGATGCAGGCGTTCCGATCAAAGCTCCTGTGGCAGGTATTTCCTGCGGTTTGATTACAGAGGGCGACCGCTGGATGACAATGGTTGATATCCAGGGTCTGGAGGACTTCTTCGGTGATATGGACTTTAAGGTAGCAGGTACTCACGAGGGTATCACAGCGATTCAGATGGATCTGAAAATCAGCGGTCTCACTCCCGATATGGTAAAGGAAGCACTGTATAAGACACATAAGGCAAGAGATTATATCCTTGATGAAGTTATGCTCAAAGCGATTCCCGAGCCGAGAAAAGAGCTTTCCAAGTATGCACCGAAGATGCTTTCAACGGTTATTCCTGTTGAGAAAATCCGTGACGTGATCGGTTCAGGCGGAAAGGTCATTCAGAAAATCTGTGCAGAGTGTGATGTCAAGATCGATATTGAAGAGGACGGTCATGTATTCGTCAGCGGTCTTGATATTGATAACTGCAACAGAGCTATGACGATTGTTGATACGATTGTCAGTGACCCCGAGCCGGGTACGATTTATAAGGGCAGAGTTACAAGACTGATGGATTTCGGTGCTTTTGTTGAAATCGCACCGGGCAAGGAAGGTCTTTGCCATATTTCACAGCTTGATGTAAAACGTACAGAGAAAGTGACAGATGTTGTGAATGTTGATGATGTGATCATCGTTAAGGTGCTTGACATTGACGAAAAGGGCAGACTGAACCTTTCCAGAAGAGAGGCTTTGATCGAGGTTGAGGGGCTTACTCCCGAAAACGACCTTCCGCCGAGACGTCCGTCAGGTCCGAGAAACGGCGGTTACAGAGGTAGAAGAAACAATTATAATGACTGATATCATGATAAAATGATATCATAAAGAAGGGCAGCGGCACAGACTTTTACAGTTTATGCCGCTGTTTTTAAAAATACTTGAAAAATTTTCAAAAATTACTATCCGAATCCCTTTTTTAGTTGTGTTTATTAAGGGAGAAAAAACAAGGAGGAATGAAAATGAATGATAAATTCAGGGAAATCATACAAAGAGCATTAAAAGGTGAAGAAGAAGCATATGAAGAACTATACGCAATGACTTGCAGGGACGCCTATTTTATCGCTCTAAGCATAACAAAAAACGAAGATGATGCAAATGATATCCTTCAGGACAGCTATATTAAGGTGTTTTCAAGTCTTGACAGGGTCAGTATCCCCGAAAAGTTTGACGGCTGGGTCTGCCGTATTGTTTCAAACGAGAGTAAAAACTACTTAAAGAAAAAGCGTCCTGCACTTTTTGGAGATCTGATAGGTGATCTTGTTGGAGAATTTGATGAGGAAGAAACAAACAGTGAATTCATTCCGCATGAAGCAACCGACAATGCCGAAAAAAATCGCCTGATCATGCAGATTATCAACGGACTTCCCGAGGATGAGCGGCTGATTGTGCTGATGTATTATTATCAGAACATGAGAACGGCGGAAATAGCCGAAGCGTTGAATATTCCGCTGACAACAGTAAAATATAAACTTCTTGCCGCAAGAAAAGAAATCAGAGAAAAACTTGAAGAACTGGAGCAGGACGGCACAAAGCTCTATGCAGTGCCGTTGCTGATACTGCCTGATGTACTGAAAAATGCATCGAAGCAGATCACTGCACCGTCTTTTCAGCCGACAATATTAAAAAATATCGGAGCTTCGGCAAAAACAACAGTGAATAATGTTATAGGAGTGAGTAAAATGGCAAACGGAACAGGATTTCTGGCAACAACAGCAGGCAAGGTAGTGATTGGTGTTGTAGCTGTGGCGGCAGTCGGAGGAATTGCGGCAGCTGTGATCGCAGGAACATCGGGCGGTAATTCAAATCAAAGCAGTAATGTGATACCACAAGCAGAAAGTACGATACAGTCATCGGAAGCGGCATCGCAGGACTCGATTTTGTTATCATCAGAGACGGAGGAATCTGTAATTTCAGATACCGAGGGGAATGATATTACTCAGCAGATAAAAGCGATCGATGGTGACCCGAATACGGCAAAGGTAAAGCTTACCAATACCTTCCGTGGATTTTGTTATGAAAATGTGGGTATTCCGGATGATAAGGTAGATGAGAAGGGTTATATGATCGACAGCGACCTTTATACGGTTGAATACACAAGAACCATCAGCAAAGATGGTACAAAGCGTGTGATTACCTGTTCGGATATCAAATTTGATGATTTTTATAATTGTATTCTGCTCACAAAAGATGAATCGTTCGTGAAAGAAAATAGCCAAAGACCGTCTAAGCCGACTCTTATGCTTGATTTTATGGATGACCCGAAAACAGAAATACCGCAGGCGTTTACAAAATTATTTCAGGATATCACGATCCGCTCCAACGGCAGCGAATATGATGTTCTGTATAAAGATGAAATGATTCTGGAAGGAAGCTACGGCTTATCCGGTAGTGTTTTAGATGCTGTTGTGAAAAATGCGGAAAAAGTATACAGTGATGATGAATACATGATGAACTTTATCAACTGTTCGCTGTCTGAAAAACTGGTTTTGGAAACACATATTCTAACATATATGTTCAAAAACTATGTAGGCGGTGATTTCAGTGATCTGGGGAATTTCAGCAAAGAATTTGAATCAGGTGACGGAGAAGTGAAAAAACGATCGGACACAGAAGCTGAGTATGTGGAACAGCTGGAATATGAGAACAGAGAGATCGATATAAAAAAGGAAAACGACAAACAGTATCTTATCACGCTTCTTCCTGGAAAAAAATCAAGCAGTGGAAATACTGAAGAAAAAATCACCTTTGAGATAGAATATACAACCTAAATATGCCAATAACTGATGAGATCAGCAATGTGTATTTATGCATATTGCTGATTTTTAATTTTTTGATGAAGAGAACTATCCAAAAGCTGTTTTAAGTTGTAATATTAATGAATGTAATAATTTATAGTTTTGGAGGCAGGGAATGAATAGCGAATTCAAAGAACTGATTAAATCCGCACTTTCGGGAAATGAGGACGGATATGACACCTTGTATGAACTGACAAAGCAAAAAGCGTATTATGTTGCACTCAGCATTGCAAAAAATGAATACGATGCGAAGGATATTTTGCAGGAAAGCTATCTCAAGGCATTTTCACATCTTGCGGAGGTAAATCCGCCCGAAAAATTTGATATCTGGCTTAATCAGATCGTAGCGAATGAAAGTAAAAACTACATAAAGAAAAAACGTCCTGAGCTGTTTTCCGATATAGAAGCTGAATTTGACAGAGAGTTTGAAGCAGAGAGCAGCAGCGAAAAAATACCGCATGAAGCGGCAGATAATGCCGAGAAAAACCGTCTGATCATGCAGATTATCAACGAATTACCCGACGATGAGCGGCTGATTGTGCTGATGTATTATTATCAGGAAATGAAAACCAAAGAAATAGCGAAGGTATTGAATATTCCGCTGACAACGGTAAAATATAAGCTTCTTTCGGCGAGAAAGAAGATGAAAGAAGAATTTGAAAGGCTTGAAAAGAACGGTACAAAGCTGTATGCAGTGCCGCTGCTGATATTGCCTGATGTACTGAAAAATGCTGCAGAGCAAATTACTGCACCGTCTTTTCAGCCGGCGATATTAAAAAAAATCAGTGCTTCGGCAAAAACGGCAGTGAACAATGTGACAGGAGTGAGTGAAGTAGCGAACGGAACAGGATTTTTTGCGACAGCGGCAAGCAAGGTACTGATCGGTGTTTTGGTTGTGGCGGCAGTCGGAGGAATTGCGGCGGCTGTTGTGATGAATATGAACCATTCCGCAGTAACGGAAGAAAGCAAAACAAGTTCCGCAGTTCAGTCATCTGTCGCTGAAAGCGGTACGGAAACAGCTGAAAGTCAACCGCAAAGCGAAGGCGGTACTTTTGACGGAGGGGAAGAATCCTCAAAAATGGAAACGGAAGATTTTCGCTATTCTGTCATGGACGGAGAAGTTACACTTACCAAATATATCGGAAAAAGCAAAGAGCCTGTGATTCCCGAAACGATTGACGGATATCCTGTTACCACGATCGGCTGGGACTGTTTTGAGCCGACCGGCGATTTAAAAAAAAAAAAAAAAGCAGTGATCCCCGGAAA
>CACYDD010000091.1 GCA_902773065.1 uncultured Ruminococcus sp.
TGATCGTGTAAGTGCCTGCTTCTGTCGGTCTGAATGTGCCGTTTGCTGTTGAAGCAAATTTTGTAAAGCTGCTTGCACCGCTCTTTTTGTAGTAGAACAGGTAGGTGTAAGAGCCTGTGCCTCCCGAAGCTGCACCGATTACCGAGATCGTGTCACCGACCTGAACGCTTGTTTTGCTGAGGGTTGTGTTGTTGGTCAATTCTGTTGAAGCGGATTTGTAAGTATAAACTACATTGATCGTATCTTCTGCATAAGTACCTGTTGCATTGGACGGAGTGGAACTGAGGGTATAGCCGCTGAAGGTCTTGGCAGTTGTGGTATAGGAAGCAGTGCCGTCAGCAATGCCTTTCAGAATGTCTGAGCCGAGAACCTTTCCGTCAGTGGATACATATTTGACATTTACCTTACCTGTAGGATAAACTTTGCCGTCCTTTACCCATACTTCGCCTGATGCTTCATAGCCGGGAGCGTTAGTACCGGCAGGCTCTTTATTGGCATCAGAACCGGAATTGAAGATGATCTGACCTGACTCTGCGTCATCTACGGAAAGTGAATACCAACCGTTGCCGTCGCTTGTCATTTTTGTTCCGGGCCATGCACCTGTGAACTGTTTTACCGGACCCGAAGATTCGTCATAAGCATAAAGATATACATCAGCCCAGTTTCCTGCATTATAATAGTGGACGCTGAGGTTGGTAGGCTCAACATAATTGTACTTATAAGTAACGGTGGTTGTGCCTGCCTTGACTGTGCCGACAGAATTGTTTGTCAGAGATTCGTCTGCTTCATAGTTTTTGATGGATTTCGGAGATGTTGTGTAGGTTGTGCCGATCTTTGCAACGGTAGTATCCGATTCTGCAAGTTCTGCACCTGATTCCGCATCAACATATTTTGTTACGATATATGCGTAATTTGTGCTGTCAAAGGTATAGTAGTAAGTTACGGTTGCTTCGTTCTGGGAATAAGTTCCAGTTGTACTGCCGGTTATGCTTGCTACAGAATAGCCATCTGATTTCAGAGCAGAAGTGGTATAGCTTTCTCCGATAAGACCAGCGAGCGTTTCAACCTTAAGTGTTGCACCCGTATCTTTGTTAATGTGTTTAACAGTTACACGTCCTCTTTCGCCGTCGGGCTCCTGGATCAGGATCGTGCCGTGTGTGCCGCTGTTGAAGGTGACCTTGCCGCCACTGACAACTGCTACCGCTTCGTCATAATAATTTTCGAGCATTGTGCCGTCGCTCCAGAGAGAGGAAACATCGACAGTTACAGATGTGTTTGCGCTTGCACCAATCACAGCTGCGATCTTATCAGAGATGCCATTTTTATTGTACTCTCTCCCGAAAGCAACACCGCTTGTTGCCGTCAGATCAATATTAGAACCTGCGCCGACTGCGATATGATTGCTGCGGAAATTACCGACCTTGCCCCAGTGAGCAACAAGGTTCTTGTCATAGCTGTCCCAGTTCATGTCGCTTCTGAGAGAATGACCTGCTCCGCCATAGCCGTCCTGCGGAATACCCGAAACATAGGGACGGTTGGTTTCATCACCGTAGTAGATCTGTACCGCACCCGGCAGCATCAGGAAAGCAGAACCCAGATAATACTGATCGTCGCTTCTTGCCAGTATTTCGTCGTGAGAGGAGATAAAGGTAAGAACATTGAAGTTGTCATCATTATTGATGGCATTTGCATAATCATTGTACTTGCCTGAAACTTTTCTGGTTGCAAGGTTGGCACCGCCTGTCATGTCGAAGTTGATCATGGAGTCAAAGCCGCCTTCTGTAAAGTATCCGTCTTTATATACACCGTGATCCCAGTGTTCGCCTGTCATCCAGAAATCGAGGTCGTCGAGTTTCTTATCGGGATTGTTTGCTTTCCACTCCCTGAGAGCAGTTGTGCAGGCATCCTTGAGCTTTTTCCATGAAGCTTTTTCAACGTGTTTTGCGGTATCGCAGCGGAAACCGTCAACGCCGTATTCACGGACCCATTCGGAAAGCCATGTGGTGATATAGCCTGTTACAGTATTGGATGTGCCGTATTTCGCCTGTTTTGCAGCAAGTGTACCTTCCTTGCTCCATTTTGTCTGGAGCACTGTCGGAAGACCTACCTGATTGGTGGATTCTGTTCTGAAATCGGGAAGACCGCTGAGGGACTGTGTCAGTTCATCTCCGCTGCCAAGACTGTAGCCTGCAACATCAGATCTGATCCAGTCAGTACCCCACCATTTCAGCCAGCTTGTTGCATCCTGATCGTAGAGCATATAATTCTGATAATCCTGTGCATTGGAGGAAGGATTCTGGTAGAAAGACTGCCAACCCGAATCCAGCGCACCGAAGCCGTATTCATTCATGTCATACATACTGCAATAGCCTGCATGGTTCATAACAACATCCATTACAATGCGGATGCCGTGTTCGTGTGCAGTATCTACAAGTTTTTTGAATTCTTCCTTTGTGCCGTATGCAGCATCTGTTTCCGTGTAGTCCAGAACATAGTAGCCGTGGTAGGAATAATGGTAGAAATTGGAACCTCCCTGAATATAGCCGTGGATCTGTTCATAGGGTGCTGTCAGCCAGATCGCATTGACACCGAGGTTATTGAAATAACCCTCGTTGATTTTTTCTGTAATACCTGCAAAGTCACCGCCATGGAAGGTGGCACGTTGATCGCCGACATTGATATTCTGTCTGCCGTAAGCGTTGTCGTTTGAGGTATCGCCGTTTTTAAAACGGTCTGTCAGCAAAAAGTAAACAGTAGCAAAAAAATCTTTTCAAAAAAGCCGACAATTTTGTGCAAAGCTTATTAATGTATTGATATTTTCATTGACAACATTCTGAAATATAGTAAAATATTCTTTCAAGGTGATTGACCAGCGGATTGCGGCAGGCAGCGTGACGCTGCACCCTATCTTGTGATTTTTCAGTCAGATAAAGGCGTTAGTTTCTGCTTTTGCGGCAGTAAACTAACGCCTTTTGTGAACTTGAACGCCAAATGACTGCGGAGGCACTCCGCTTGCACCCCTAATAATTAAAAAGGGGGTGAGCGATTATGACCTATGAAGCATTTTTTCAAATGGCAATAGCCGTAACAGGCGTTATCAGCTTATACATAGAGATTAAAAACTCTCGCAAAAAGAAATAACCGTCCATATTGTGCTTAGGACGGGTTATTTCTAACTCTCTTATAGGGCAGCCGTTTATCAGGCGGTCACCTTGTATTTTTATTATAATATAGTGATTTCGGGATTTTGTCAATATATTTACTGCTTAAAATTCACCAAAGACTAAAATCATCAATATGTTTTGGGAAAATTAAAAATGGTGAACAGTGCATAAAAAGCTTGAATTTGCTGCGGAAATATATTATGATTAATTCAAAACTACTGCAAGGAGATCGTTATTATGGGACTTTTCGACAAGCTTCAGGAACAAAATCAATCACAGACTCAGACACAACCTCAGGCTGAAAAAATACAGGAGGGTTCTTTTACCTTTACGTTCAGTCAGCTTCCCGAAAATCTTGAACAACTCAAAGCCCTGCCGGAATCGGTACTGACTACGCCCTATATGACTGCCGCACTTACTGTATGCGCATTTTGCTGTTATGCAGTCGATAAAGAAAACGGTGCGGAAATGCTGAATTTTCTGCGGGGACCGAAAGGACCTCTTTCAACGTATGACAAGCAGTTTTTTAAAGACAGATTTTCGGATTACCCCTATGTTCCGTTTTCTTATTTTGAAGGTGCTGTTCCCGGCAATGATTACCGTCCGGATGAACCTTATAAAATCACCTTTTTTTCAGACCCCTATTCCTTAGCTCAGGAAGGCTATGCAAAGCTGAATGTCCGCTCGGGCGGTGCAGACAGCCCACGGCAAATTCAGCTTCGCCGCAAAGGAAACCAATGGTTTTTGTGGGAGCAATACATTCTTGTTGGAATCAGAAAACCAGCCTCCCAAGACCCTTGGGCATAACAGCGGAGTGCCTCCGCTGTCAATTTACGCTTATCTTTATTGAACAATATTATTTCATTGCTGCGTTTTCAGTAAAAACAGAAACGCAGCATTAAATTTATCTGAATTTGATTAAAAGTTTGAATTCTATTGTAAAAATATGGTCAATATGTTAAAATAAATTAAAATGCTATTAACAAGGACGGTATATTTATGATAAAGTTTGAAAATGTCACAAAAACCTATAATAAATCGGTTCGTGCGCTTGATGATGTCAGCTTTAATGTAAAAGGCGGAGAGATTGTCGGTTTTATTGGACCGAACGGTTCGGGTAAAACGACTACCATGAAACTGCTGACAGGGATCATCAGACCCGATGAGGGAAAAATAACAATCAACGGTTTTAAAATAAGAGAAGACCCGATCAAGGTAAAGGAATCGATCGGCTATATTGCCGACAGTCCTGATATGTTTCTGAGGCTGAAGGGCAATGAATTTCTGGAACTGATTGCCGATATTTATCACGTACCGACAGACGTGCGGCAGGAGCGTGTGGAAAGCCTTGCCGAAAAATTTGGTCTGACAGATGCGTTAGGTTCTCCGATGATGAGTTATTCTCACGGTATGAGACAGAAAATGATGGTCATTGCCGCATTGCTGCATAAACCGCCTGTATGGATACTGGATGAGCCGATGATCGGTCTTGATCCGAAATCTGCTTTTGAGCTGAAACAGCTTATGCGTGACCATGCCAAGGAGGGCAACGCTGTATTTTTCTCGACCCATGTGCTTGAAGTTGCAGAAAAGCTTTGTGACAGAGTAGTGATCATCAAAAACGGTCATATCCTCTACAGCGGTACGCTTGAAGAGCTTGAAAAGCAAAATAAAAATGATTCCCTTGAAAATATCTTCTTGGAGCTGACAGAAAAATGAATATATATTTTAAATTGGTGTCGGCACTGATCAAGGGTGTCGAACCGAGTGCAAAAGAAAAAAAGAGAAACAAAATTTTTTACACCGTTATGACGTTTATTGCAGCATTCGGAATCATGCTCCCGATGGCATTTTTTGTTGGTGTGATTCTTTATGCCATGACAGGTGCGCTTGCCGAATTCAATACACAGGAAAATGCGATAGAATTATTTTTGCATCTGATTGCGGCATTTTCGTTTATCTTTGGACTCAATGTGATTTTTTCGGTATTCTATTTTTCGGGAGATATCGAAAACCTGTTGCCGCTTCCATTGCGGCCATATCAGATTATTGCCTCAAAGTTCACAGCCGCACTCATCAGCGAAAGCGTGATGGAATTTATTGTGATCATAGCGGCATTTGCAGGCTATATTATTGGCGGAGGACTTCCGTTTTATTCATGGTTCATTGCCGTTCTCGGTATGCTGACTATGCCGATCTTGCCGCTGATCTATTGCGGTATTTTATGTATGCTTGTTATGTATTTCACCCGATTTATCAAAAACAAGGATACGGTCAATAAAATAACGGGTGTTTTTACCTTTGTCCTTATTTTTGGCATTGTTTACCTGATCTCAAAAAGCGGCTTTGACAAAGACCAGCTCATTCTGGCAATGTCGCAGTCTGACAACGGCGTTCTATCCGTTATGAACTGTATCTTCCCGACAGTGCCGTTTCTGGTAAAGTCAATGGGGGCAGGCAGTATATTGAATATCTTTATTTATATCGGAATCAACCTTGCTGCGATTGCTTTATTTATGCTGGCGGCACAGCTTGTCTATTTCCCGAGTGTAGTGGGAATCGGTCAGGGGGCAGCAAGCAGCCGCAAAAGCGGAAAAACGGTTATTTCAAGAATGAAAAGACACATTCCCTCCCTTACCTACCTGAAAAAGGAATTCCGTATATTATTCCGTACACCTGCGTATTTTACCAACTGCGTGATGATCAACCTGATCTGGCCCGTGTTTTTATACCTTGTGGTTATCATGCAGGGAAAAACAAATTTTATGGATTCGTTTATTTACGGCATACACAGCGGTAATCAGGAAACAGTATTGTGGTTTATGCTTGGTGTTTCGGCTGCTTCGGTGCTTGTGACGGCGGTCAACTGCATTGCCTCCTCGGCACTCACAAGAGAGGGAAAGCATTTTGCCTTTGTCAAATATATTCCCATGCCGTATATTGCACAGCTGAATGTCAAAGCGATCGTCAGTATCATTATCAGCGGAGCTGGTATGCTTATCTATGTTATAGCCGCTTGTATATGGCTTGGGACAGGTATTAAATTCACGATCTTCAGCTGTGTGCTAAGTCTGCTGTCTGTGACCTTTGCTACCTATTTCGGAATTTTCATGGATTCGGTCAA
>CACYDD010000092.1 GCA_902773065.1 uncultured Ruminococcus sp.
ACAAAAAAATGTCAACACCTTTTTTTGAAAAACTTTTCAATTCTACAAATTGTATTATTTTTCCTCCTATTGCTTCTTTCTATAACTATTAATAAATACAAGCTGTAATATTTTTTATCTATATTAATATCAAATAAAGGCGTGTACAATCCATTGCACACGCCTTTGTTAAGATTAATGTATAATATTCAGGTTATTTTGTTACCTTGATTTTGCACTTTGCCGTTTTGCCGTTTACTGTTTTTGCGGTAATAGTTACTGTACCTGCTTTTTTAGCAGTTACTTTACCGTTTTTCACGGTTGCGATTTTTTTGTTGGAGCTTGTCCATGTAATACTGCTTATCACATTCTTACTTGGTGTCACACTCGCTTTCAATGTCAGATTCTTTTTCACTTTAAGCGTTGCAGAAGTTTTGTTAAGCCTTACTTTTGTCGGAAAATTTTTAACTGTCACCTTGCATTTTGCCTTTTTTCCATTGGCAGTTTTTACTTTAATCGTCGCCGTACCAATCTTTTTTGCTGTAATTTTGCCGTTCTTAACAGTTGCAACATTCTTATTGGAAGTTGTCCATGTAACCTTTTTATTTGTGGCATTGCTTGGGTTAACCGTTGCTTTAATTGTTGTTGACTTTCCTTTTCCGAGCGTCACTGATGTTTTGTTGAGTTTCACACTGCTTGCCGCAACTGTCGGGTTCTTAACAGTTACTTTGCAGGTTGCTTTTTTGCCGTTGGAGGTTGTGGCAGTAATCGTAACTGTTCCCGCTTTTACACCCTTTACTGTGCCGCCGCTGACAGTTGCGATTTTACTGTCAGAGGTTGACCACTTGATACTCTTATCCACCGCGTTAGTGGGTGAAACTGTTGCTGTCAGCTTTACAGTTTTGCCCTTTACTACTGTTGCACTTGATTTGTTGAGCTTCACACTTTCGGCTAACTGTTTGGAATAGTCAATTTTTGCATTATTTGCAAGATTTACAAAGATAAACTGATTTTCCTTAGCATATGTTTCCGCTTTCGTTCCTGCATACGCACGAATCGTAAAACCGCTTACCTTTGCCTCTTTGTTCCAATTTTCTGAATCATAATAGTATCCGAACGGTTTGCCCGACACAGAAAAATCTTTAGACATGATGGTAACTTCTTTTAATGAAGTACAACCATAAAAAGCCTCATCGCTGACAAAACTTATCTGAGCTGGAAGTGTTATTTTTTCCAGAGAGGTGCAGTTTTTGAACGCCTTTCCGGATATTTTACTAACATTTTTTCCGAAAGTAATACTTTTCAGAGAGGTACAATATTCAAAATTCATCAGATCAATTTCTTCCACCTTATCCGGGATCACGATAGATTCAAGAGATTTGCAGAATGAGAAAACGTAGCCGTCTATTTTAGTAACTGTGTCCGGAATTTTAATATCGGTAAGTGCATAACAATTCTCAAACGTTCCTGAATTGATTAGTTCCAGTCCGTCAGGCAGTATCGCACTTGTCAGGCTCTTACAGCCTTCAAAAAGACGGAAAGAAGTTTCTTTGAGCTGTTTCGGAAGAGTAACGCTTTTCAGACTCTGACAGTCCGAAAATGCCATACTGCCGATATTCGTCACTGTATCGGGGATAGAAACGGAAACCATTTTTTTACATTCCTTAAAAGCTCCCCCGGCGATACCTATTGTACCGTTTTTGATTGTGACAGAAGTATTATCGGTCATTTCGCCTTTATAGCTGTAAAATATCTTTCCGAAATATACCTGTCCATCCGGTTGGTTTGCCAGCCATTTTGTACGGTAAAAAACAAACAATCCCATTTTCTCCAGTTTACTCGGAACATTGACTGTTTCAAGCGACTCACATTTGCTGAAGAGTGACAGAGGAAGTTCCTTAAGATTGTCCGACAGTCTGATACTTTTCAGAGCCGTACAGCCATCAAAAGAACTCGAACCGATTTCAGTCACACTGTCAGCCATTTCAACACTTGTCAGAGAAGTACAGCCGGAAAACACACTCATTCCGATTTCTGTCACGCTGTCTGGGATGATGACTTTGGTTATTGCAGTATTGTTCTCAAATGCAAAAATGTTAATTTTAGTCACAGAACGGTTATTAATTTTACTCGGGATTGTGACAACCTTATCTGTTCCCGTATATCCGGTAATTGTGACAGTATTCTCCCATTCATCTTCATAGTACTCAAAATTCCCATACGTTTCTGCTGCCTGAACCTCAGTATTCAGACCGCTGTCGGGCAGAACGGGAACAGCCGCAGCCGCCGACATCAACATTGCCGCACTCAGTACAACAGTCAGCACCTTTTTCAGTAATTTACTTTTCTCAATCATTGAAAACTCTCCTTATTAAATTTCAGAATAGCAAAAATTCTGTTAACAAGATTATATAATTCCCCATAACCGCTGTCAATAAGCAACTTCCCCAACAATTCAGAAAATTGTTGGGGAATAGAACATTATTTATTTTTTAACTGTAATCTTGCACTTTGCCGTTTTGCCGTTGGCTGTTTTTGCGGTAATGATAACTGTGCAGCGTGCAATTCATTTAAGCATAATCACCGTATGTGCCATAGTCACCGTAATCATCATAATAATCATAATAGCCGTAATCATCGTAATCGTCATAATTGCGATACCTGTAATCATCATCCAGTGATTCTGCCCATATTCCCAGTGCCACTGCCAATACACAAAATATCAGGACGATTATCCCGATCACAAGACCAATGATCGAACAGATAAAACCGGCATTCGCATTTCCCGAAGGGGTAAGTCCTGCTATTTTTGCTCTTTTTCTGGACTTGGAGCTTAATACCAATCCGATGATGGCACAAACCAGATTTAAAATCAATGTTCCGCTAAGCACAATGGACGCAATCCCCAGAATCAGACCTGCGGTATTGCTGTCTCCGCTGACTGAAACTGGCTGCGGCTGATAGCCGTATGGTGACGGGGTACCATAATTATTGTAATTATTATAGCTACCATAGCCGACGCTTTGATATCCATTGTTGTACGGCTGATTATTCTGCGGATATTGTGTATTCTGATAGCCGCCGTCATAATTGATATTATTGTTGTTATATGGCTGATTGTTGTATCCGTTATTATTCTGCGGAAAATTATTGTTATTCATTTTATCCTCCATGCAAAGATATTAACTTAAAAATCCCTATAATTAGATAATATCACACAATATCACTCAGGTCAAGTAAAACACAGCCATAAAACCATCTTAAATTTTATTTTTTATTATGTATATTTAAACAATAAGATGTACATAATATATTTACATTATTTTAGGAGGTTAACACAATGACAACAAAAGAACTTTTGTATGTTGAGGACGCCCTCGGACACGAGCAGTACTTTCAAACACAGTGCTGTGAGATTGCGAACCAGATTCAGGACAGTGACCTGAGAGAGTTCACTCTCCGGCTTGCGCAGACCCACAAGGATATTTTCGGTAATTTTTACAATTTACTGTAAGGAGGACACAACCATGGATGACAGAAACTTAATGGAAAATATGCTCAATCTTGAGAAAGGTGTTTGTGACCTTTTCATGCACGGCACGATTGAATCATCAAGTGCAGATGTTCACCGGACATTTTCAGATTCTCTCAATACTGCCCTTTGTATGCAGGAGCAGATCTACAGCAAAATGGAAGCAAAAGGCTGGTATTCAACCGAACAGGCTGACAGCTCCAAGATCAATTCTCTGAGAATGAAATACAGCGCACAGTCATAATTTTTTCAGAATAATATAAAGATAGAATACACTCCCCCTGTGAACTGCTAAAGATTC
>CACYDD010000093.1 GCA_902773065.1 uncultured Ruminococcus sp.
ACTACCGCCTAAAGGCGGTAGGTTCAATAGCGGCTGAAGCCGCCTAAAGCTTAATAATTTTAAATTTAAAAATTGCCTGTATTTGGTTTTAAATTCCAATTTTAATATTTTGATATATTTCAAATTTTTGTAATTTAAAAATATTAACAATCAAAATATTTCCTGCCAAACATTTATTTAAATGTGCAGCAGGTTAACCTAAAGGTTTCGCCTAAAGGCGAGGGTTTTAACCCCATGTTACAGACAATAAAATGTTATTATTCTTTCACGCTCGGAATTCCGACATTCTGATCAACATCGGCATCATAATCAATACCATCAATGCCAAAACCGAACAGTTTATAGAAATCCTCCCAATAACCGTCAAGATCGGCATGATCGGAAAGATTTTCTGTGCTGATCTCAGCCCAGAGTTTATCTACCTCAGACTGTATCTCATCCTGCATTTCAAGATCATCCATGCGGATTCTGCCCTCTTCGTCCGTAATAACGCTGCCGGCATAAATTTTCTGATTCAACATTCTGTTCATCTGTTCAATACAACCTTCGTGAACACCGTGTTCCTTCATCACTTTATAAAGAATGGAAATATAAAGCGGCACGATTGGGATCGCTGCACTGGACTGTGTCACAAGTGCCTTGTTGACGGAAATATAAGCTTTGATACCGTCCTTTTCGGTAATTTCCTTTGAAGCCGCAAAAAGATCATCCTTTGCCTTGCCGATCGAGCCATCTGCATACATAGGATGTGTGATCTTCGGACCGATATAGGAATAAGCAACAGTAACGGCATTATCCTCAATAGCATCTGCTGCTTTCAGTGCCTCGATCCAGAGTTTCCAGTCCTCACCGCCCATTACTTTGACAGTTGCCTCAATTTCTTCCTCAGTAGCAGGCTCAACCGTAATATCGCTGACCGTTTTATCTTTGAGATTAATTGTCTTATTGGTATAAGACTCGCCAACAGTTTTTAACACGGAACTGTAAACTGTGCCGTCGGGAGCTGTTCTTCTCGGAGCGGCAAGACTGTAAACAACACAGTCAACCTTGCCGAGATCGGCTTTGATGATCTCAATCACCTTGTCTTTTACTTCCTTGGAATTGGCATCACCGTTTACCGTTTTCGCATACAGACCGTCTGCTGCTGCGAATTCCTCAAAAGCGGCTGTATTATACCAGCCCGAGGTAGCCGTTCTGGAGCCTGCCGCTGCTCTGTCGAATATGACACCGAGCGTTGACGCACCATAGGAATACGCTGCAGAAATTCTCGATGCCAGACCATAACCCATTGAAGCACCGATTACAAGTACTTTTTTCGGACCGTTTTCCGAATGTGGCTGAGACCTGACATAATCGATCTGAGCCTTCACAGCTGCTTTGCAGCCCTCAGGATGCGCGGTTGTACAGATAAATCCTCTTACTTTCGGTTTAATGACCATTCTGATTACCTCTTTACTTTCTGTATTTTCACCATGTAGTGAATAGCTTACTTTATCTCTTTATAATCTTCTTTATCTTCGATTTTCATCATGATCCTGTTTGTGCCGTCGGCAACAACATAGATCGGTGATCCCATTTTAATGGTATTCTCATAAGTGAGCTTCGGCGTGATCTGGTAGCATTTCAGGCTTTTTCTGGTATACAATTTGTTGTCAATTTCAAATGTATAAGCACTGAGTTTCTGATCAAGTCCCAGTTTTTCGGGGCAGACATCATTGAGTACAAACAATGCCTCATCCGGCAATATCTTTACATTCTTGTACACCTTCTCCGGTGAGGGATCATTCTTACTGCTGCCAGTCTCCACAGGCATATACGAGCCTGTCCAGCTTTGTTTCAGAATCTCTGAACCGTCGCAGGCAACAAGAATATTGGTTCCGACATACATTCTGACAGAATCCTTTTCCAGATAAAGACTGATGGAATAATATTTCTTCCTGTTTTTCTCCACCGTACCGCTATAGTATTTCTGATAATCCGATACCTTGCCCGGCAGATAGAATTCTTCATAGCTGCATGAATCGATCATCTCTTCTGCCTTTTTGATATCAATACTTCCTTCAGGTGCTGATACTTCTATACTTTCCTCAGTTCTTTCAACCAGCTTTCCGTCGGAATGTTCTGCTTTGCTTTTTTCGGGTTCAAAATTATATACGACAGTGCCGTCCGATTCCACATAAACCGAAACATCATCTCCGCCGTAATATTCCTCTTCATCTCCCGTACCACCGCCGTTACAGCCGCAAAGTCCGAGCATTACTGCGGAAACAAGCACAGCAAGTATTCTTTTATTCATCATTTTTCCTCTTTTCGTTTTTTCGTAACACTCTTATGATATAATTCACGGTAAGCTGACAGCTTTCCGTGCTGTCAAGAATTTCCATGCGTTCCTTTTTCATTCTGTGAGCATGAGGTGTCATCATTAGCAGCTCTTTCATCTCCTCTTTCTCAAGTCCGATCTGAAAATTTCTGTCAAGCTTTGCAATTTTTTCAAACTGCGATCCGTGCGGTGAAGGGCATTTATGCTGCTCAAATACCTCATCATAGATCATTGCTTTCAGTTCTTTCAGATGTTCCGAACCTGCGGTAACTTCGATCACAATACCGCCGTTTCTGAGAATTCTTGCATATTCGTCATTCATATACAGCGAAAAAACCGCCGTGACAATATCCGCCGAGCCGCTTTCAATGGGCAGATGAGAAGCCGTTGCCACTGTCCATAGGATACTTTTGCTTCTGGCACAAGCCATTCTTGCTGCATCCTTTGCAATATCCACACCGATACATTCCGCACCGCCGTCTTTTTCAAAAGCCACTGTATAGTAGCCCTCACCGCAGCCGATATCGGCAAGCACAGGCTTTTCTGCCAAGGAATATTTTTTCATCATGCCGATCACATCATCACAGATCGGTCTGTAATATCCCCTGTTCAGAAACTGCCTTCTTGCTATGAGCATTTCTTTGGCATCTCCCGGCACTAAAGAATGTTTATTCTGCACAGGAAGAAGATTCACATATCCCTGCCTTGCGATATCAAAGCTGTGTTTCTGCGGGCAGACAAAGCTTTTGTCTTTTTTTGCAAGAGAATTGCCGCAGATCGGACACATCATTTTCAGTTGGTCAGACAAATTTTTCATCTCCGCTATTTTATTCGTTTTAATTTGCCGCCGCACATACAAGCGTACTTTGACGGAAATTTAACAGCATTGCTCATTCTTGTGCGTTCTATTCTTTTACCGCATTTCAGGCAAAGCAGAATATATTTTGCAGATGTTTCTGCATTAATTTCCGTCCGGTTTTCTGCCCCTTTCAGTTTCAGTGTACCTCCGCACTTGCAGAGATAGCCTGAAGGATCATCAACAAGGGAGCTTCTTCTGTTTCGTTTGATTTCGTTTCCGCATTTTTCGCAGACGATCACATATCTTGCATGATCTCTCGGGTCATCCACGCCCATTTCTTCACAGGTGTTGGCACGGCTGATATGATAGCCGTAAGCCTGGTTCATCCTGTCGGCATACTGCTTAAAAAGGCTTCCGTGATTCATACAGCCCCTACAGGTATGGATCAGCTCATGGGCAATAGTTTGTCTGCATGAGATTTCGGGGGCATTTTTCAACCTGTCGGATAACTCTATTGTATAACCTTTAGCGGTCAGCGTACATCTGCCGAATCTTGTCGTTGCTCTGTAATTCACAACAACCTTACTATTGATTTCATCGGAAATCGGCACACCGGCTGCTCTTGCTTGTTTCATTACCTCAGCAAGAAGAAAATCGAAATCATTCATCCGCTTCACCTCAACAATAATACCCATTATATCATCAATACCAAAAAAATGCAAGCACACCACGTGTGCAGGGAATTCGCGTAGTCGCTACCCTTCGGTCGCTCTGAAAACAAAAGATTAATTTATCGCCGCATTTCAGCTTATATAAAATTATAATTCATATACTTGACTCAAGGCGTTGAATTTGTGCAATGCATAAATCAGAGTGCAAATTGTCCAGTGCGGTCACGCACCCGGCAAGCCGCCGATCCCTATTTGACGCTCAAGTTTATTATAAACCATCATTTATTGCCGCGCCATAAGTATCAAACCTAAGGCGCGGCAATAAATTTGAATATTATTAAGAACTTAAGCGCGAAATTGTCCAATGCGGTCACGCACCGCGAATCGGGTGCACAGGCACTGTGCTATACCAGAAAGTCAGGGTCGTCGTCACCAAAAATATCGAACGGTGAGGATTTCTTTTCGTCCTCTGCTTTATTGTCAGAAGCCTGAACATTCAGTGAAATATTGGAAAGGGCTTCTGCAACTGCACTCATATCAACAGCACTTTCACTTTGCACCTTGAAATTATCTGCGATCGCCTTAAAATCTTCCGCATTCAGCTCCACTCTTGAAATACCGATATCCGTCACATCATATCCGCATTGCTCTTCCTCTGTATATTTTGCTTTCAGATACATCTGAACCATGCGCATGATATCATTCAGATCATCAAAGGTACAGCCTTCGGTACATTCTGCCATATATTCCACACCGGCGGTATTACTGACATAGGACTTCATCAGTTCCTCCTGTCTGTCAAAAAAAGCCGTCCGTTCGCTGCTGTCGGGCGGTTCCACCCTGCACACAAGCAGATACTTTTTGATGTACCACGGTATATCACCAAGTTCGCCGTCATATACAGCTGTTACAATACAAACGCCCGTACCGTTCTTGATCAGTTCCTTCATCCTGCTTGCCAGCAGCTTTGAAAGCTTTTCCGAATTGACGATCGGATCAATATTTCCCAACGAAACATGACAGATCTCGATATCTTCCTCGTCAAGCCCTTCGGAATAACTGATCAGATCATCAAAAAGCTTTTGCAGCTCTTCGCCCAGAATTTTTTCTCCGCTGACGGAAAGCTTTTCTGTCGGAAATTTGATATAATGGTCAAACGGCTGATCATCTGTCATATCATAATCAAAATGACTGTATGCAAATACTTTTTCGATCGTTCTTTTGCCGACACCATGCCTGCCGGTCAGCAGAATACCATTGTTTTTTGTCAGTCTGTCAAAATACAGTTCTTCTGAGGCATACGGAATACAGCCGTGCAGTAAAGTATCATAACGCTTTCTCGGTATGTATTCTTTCATGCTCACTTTGGCAGGCTTGCCGTCGTATTTTTCAAGTATTTCTGTTGACATAGCCCACCTTATTCGTCATCATCGATCAGATAACTGTCGTTGCTCAGATTTCTTTCCCACTTATCGATCGCATCCATAATATCCTTCTTGGAAGAAGGCTTGAACTCTGCCATAGCCTTGTCAAAATCGGCTTTTTTCAGTTTAAATCCGCCGCTTTGCAGAAGAACGATCGCATCCTCCTGCGTTGTTGCTGCTTCCATGACCTGAGTAAAGATATCCTTCTTGATAATAGAGGTAACACGATCGATATCACGGTAGTTGTAATCCTTTGTCAGGCTTGCCATATAGTCATAATCAAGCCCTTCTTCGAGCGTAACAACGCTGTCAAACTGCATTCTGAACGCATTGGCTCTTGCCTCCGTATCGGGAAGCGGCACTCTGATGACCTCAGCTCTGTCCAGCATAGCGGAGTCAACACGCTGAGGATAGTTGGTAGCACCGATAAAGATGATCGCCTTTCCCGAATTTTTGATCCTGTTATACCCCGTCAGGAACGATGTTGTAATAGATGCCGCATACTCAGGCATGGATTTCTGGGAACGGTTACGGCATACGCCGTCGATCTCATCGATAAATACGATACACGGCGCACAGTTTTCCGCTTCTTCAAACAGTCTTGTCACAATTTTTTCCGCATCGCCTACATAGCGGCTGATGATATCCGAACCGACAAGAGAAAGGAACTTATAATCCTTTTCCTTCATATTGACAAGCTCATTGGCAAACGCTTCAATAATATAGGTTTTACCGCAGCCGGGAGGGCCTACAAAAAAGTAGGTATTGAGTCTCGGAATTTTCAGAAAATCAAGCAGCTTTTCACAGTTGGAATTTGTTACACAGTCTGCCAGTTTGCTTTTCAGTTCCGCCATACCCGAAACATCCTTGAAGGAATGGTTTGGTGCCTCTTTATACCAGCCTTTCGCCATTGCGTCAAGCTTCTCCTTGTCGCTGTCAACAGCCGTCTTTGGTCCGCCTGCACCGTCGCCTGATTTTGCCGCACCCGTTTTGCCTTTTTCATATTCCAGTGCCTTGGCAGGGTCGATCTCTCTGAGTGCCGTTAAAATTTTGGCACTTGTCACTTCTTTTTCTCTGAGATGATGCTTTCTGTCCTCACCGATGGTCATATCTGCCATTTCGCTTTGCAGTTCTGCTGCTCTTTGCAGATACTGACATTCCTCGGCAGTATGCTTGCCGCCATTTTCCTGCAAAGTCATCTGTGCTTTATTGATGTATGCTCTGTACAGATTTTCTCTTTTCTGAACAGCAAGAATATAATTCCGTTCCACTTTGCCGCCTCCTGTCTTTGTTAACCTAATTTACCCCAGCTTCTGATGCTTTCGTTCAGTTCGGCATCGCTGAAATCCTGTGCGATCAATTCGTCATCGGTCAGCGTTTGTTCTTCCTCTGCCTTATTTGCCATATTTGCCATATCGTCAAATGAAGCCTCAACCCCGACACTTCTCTCCGCAATATCATTGATAATAGAAGAAGTCGGATCATCCAGCAGGGTATCATAAATATCATCTGCTACCATCAGATCAACAGGGTCACTGTTCATAACAGCATCCAGATTCTCTTTGGACACCATCTCTTCGGTTTCCTGATTGAACCACCCGCTGGACTCATTATCTTCTTTCCAGCCCATTTGTTTCACTCTTGTTCTGAATAACAATTTCTGAATATTCTCCGAACCCACAGAGATCGCATTCATGGTTTTGATTGCACCGTTCAGGTCACGCATGGCAAGATTCCAGTCTCTTTCGTTCTGTATCTCTACCAGTCTTTTCTTGGCGTGTTTTACCATCACAAGAGAAAGATACGCATTTTTCATTCTTCTCTCTGCCCTTGCGCTGCTTTGATTTTTAGACCGGTCGTATTTGATTGCATTTGCTTCGCTTACTACCTTAGTTACAAATTTCTTTTCAAGCTGATTGAGCTTGACATTCGTTTCAAAGACCTTATCCCTGAAATTACTGTCCTCACGCCTTGCGACCTTTTTATTAAGTTCCTTACGCTTTTTTCCGATATCTGACAGTGTTTTGTCATCTTTCAGACGTTTTTCCGTGCGTTCAATGTCACGGTCGAGTTTTTCCTGTGCACGTTCTGCTTTACTTTTGAAAAAGCCCATAATTTTACCTCCCGAATCAGTTGCTGATCAGCTGTTTCTTATGTTCGATCTCCTGCGGTTCTTCCTCAAGCTCGTTGATAGCGGCTTCACCCTTTTCGATATCTTCTTCGATCCTGCGTCTGCGGTTTTCCATACCTTTTGCAATAGCCTCTTCTTCCTCCTGATCCTGCCGGAGAATATCTTGGAAACCTATCACTGTGTCAACCATTTTTTCTGCAATTCTCGGATCGGAGTTGATTGCTTCAATAGAAGCATCCAGTTCTTTAAACTGCTCATCAA
>CACYDD010000094.1 GCA_902773065.1 uncultured Ruminococcus sp.
GTCCCTTGCTATTTTTATTATAATACATTGTGAGTGCAAAGTCAAGGACTATTCTTCAACTCTCAACTCTAATTTACCTAATTTAACGCCCTTCCCGTATCATCATTGTACATTGAACATAGTGCTTACTTTGTTTTTGATGTCGCCCCAGATTCCGGAAACGGCTTCTCTGCCCTCTTCCGAAATCAGGTATTCACCGGCGGCTTTGAGTGCTTCACCTGTGAGGCTGTTGGTGCGGCACTTAACGCCGTCCTCTGTGGATTGGGTGTGTTTTAAGGAAAGTGTGATACCGTCAGTATTTTTGATATCATAGGTGTAGCTGGCAGTAACGCTGAGGGTTGTGCCGTTTACGGTAATATGTTCGCTGTTTTCAAACATTTTGGAAAGGAGACAGGACAGAATGTTCTCCGATATCCGCAGTTCACCGATGTAAGCGTTATAAAGCTTTGCGGATAGAATACTTGTCTGCTCGTCTAAGCTGAAAAGAATTTTTGAATGTGCGGCAAGCTCATAGCTTTTGTAATAGATGTGTGCATAGATATCGTCAGAACCGCCTTCGTGAAAATCAATTCTTACATGGTCAAGTCCTGCTTCGTTTTCGCCCTTTTGGGTGCAGTATTTTTCATTGATGTAGGAATTGATCTCCGTTTCACTTATTTCGAATTCTTTGCCGAATACAGCACCTTTCAGTAATGTCACTAAAAAAGTATCTGTTGTTTCCGTCAGCGTATATTTGCTTTGGATATTATCCTGAAATGCAAGATAAATGCAGATACCGCCAAATGTCATTGCAGCAATGAGCAAAACAGCGATCAGGGACAGGATGACCCTGCCCCTTTTTTTGCGCTTAACAGTCATTCGTTCGCCTCCGTTATTTCAGTTCTGCTATCGTAACGCCAGCTTCTCCCTCTCCGAAAACGCCTAAACGGAAAGTACGCACAGAGGGGTGCGTTTTCAGGTGCTTTTGAATTTCCCTTCTGAGAACGCCTGTTCCTTTGCCGTGAATAATGGTGATCTGGTGAAGCCCCTGCAATACAGCACCGTCAATGGCTCTGTCAACATCAAGGATCGCATCAAGTGCATTTTCGCCCCTGACATCCACTTCTGTCATAGCACTTTGTCTGGTATCTCTGCGGATGGTTCTGGCTGCACTTCGTTTCGGGAGCTTCACTTTTTCCTGTTTGAGAAGCCTGAGATTGTTCAGCGGCACTCTTGTTTTGATGATCCCTGCCTGAACAAGTACATTATCCTTGCCGATTTCCAGAACCGTGCCTTCCTTGTCAATATCAAATATCAGCACTCTGTCGCCTTTTTCAAGGGGACGGGGGAGGACATATTCCTCGTTGGAACGCTTTTCCACAGGGTCGGCGGCATTCTCCATATTGCGGATATCCGCTTTGAGTTTTGCCTTTTCCTCTGCGGAAATTTCCTTCTTTTTGCGAATGGCTTCAATTTCATCCAGAACGCCGTAAACCTGCGCCCTTGCTTTTGTGATAATATTTTCCGCCTGTGCTTTGGCAAGTTCGAGTTCATTTTTCTTGTCTTTTTCTGCCTGCTGGGCGGTTTTTCTTGCCTGTTCAAGTTCTGCCTGTGCCTGTGCTTTCAAAGCCTGTGCCTCTTTGATGTTGTTGTCAAGCTCACTGCGGCTTTCTTCCAGCTTCTGCACAATGCTTTCAAATTTTGTGTTCTCCTCAGAGACAAGCTCCTGCGCTCTTTGTACTACCGATTTGTTCATTCCCAACCGTTCGGAAATTGCAAAGGCATTGGAGCGTCCGGGCATACCGATCAGAAGCCGATAAGTCGGGCGGAGGGTAGCAACGTCAAATTCACAGCAGGCATTTTCTACGCTGTCAGTTTCCAGCGCAAAGGTTTTCAGTTCGGCATAATGCGTTGTAGAAGCGATTTTTGCGCCCTGCGCTCTCAGCTGTTCCAGTATGGAAATCGCAAGTGCCGCACCCTCAACGGGGTCTGTGCCTGCACCAAGCTCATCGATCAGTACAAGGCTTTTGTCATCTGCCTTGTCAAGGATTTTAATAATATTCGTCATGTGTGCTGAAAATGTGGAAAGTGACTGTTCAATGCTTTGTTCGTCTCCGATATCGACAAGCACCTTGTCAAATACAGACAGTTCACTGTTGTCAAAGGCAGGAATCATCATTCCGCACATTGCCATTACAGAAAGCAGTCCGACAGTTTTCAGCGAAACGGTTTTGCCGCCTGTGTTCGGACCTGTTACAACCAGTGTATCAAAATTAATGCCGAGTTCGATATCTGTCGGCACGACTTTTTCAGGCGGAATCAGCGGATGACGTGCCTTTTTCAAAAGAATCCTTCCCTTGTCGTTGAGAAGCGGCACAGAGGCTTTCATGGAATAGGCAAGGTTAGCCTTTGCGAAAATTACGTTCAGTTCCGTCAGTATCGCATAGCTGTCACAAACAGAATCTGCATATGCACCTGCCTCTGCGGAAAGCTCCGCAAGAATCCGTTCGATTTCTGCCTGTTCCTTGGATTTCAGAACACGGATATCATTGTTTGCCTCCACAACACTCATCGGCTCTACAAAAACAGTAGAACCGCTGGAGGAAGTATCGTGTACCAGTCCGGGAACATTGGCACGGAATTCCGCTTTGACAGGAATAACGAATCTGCCGCCCCTCATGGTTACGATACTGTCCTGTAAATATTTCTGCATGGAGGTCGAATGTATGATTTTGTCAAGCCGCTCTCTGATTTTTGAGGAAGAAGCGGCAATTTTCTTTCTGATCGCCGAAAGTGCAGGTGAAGCATTGTCGGCGATTTCTTCTTCCGAGAGAATGGAGGAAGAAATTTTTGTTTCAAGGAATTTATTTGGCACAAGTGCATTAAAACGCATATCCAGCGTTGTTTCCACAGAAGCTGATTTACTGCGCCATTCCGTAACGGCACGAATCGTTCTGAGAAGCGATGCGATTCTCAGAAGTTCGAGTGTTGTCAGGACTGCTCCTGCCTGCGCACGGCGAAGCGAGCCGTTCATATTATGTATATTCCCGAAACCGGGTGAGCCGAATCTTGCGATCAGCCGGTGTGCATCAGCTGTTTCTTTCAGAAGTGTTTCGGCTTCAAAAAGACCGCCGGAAGGCTCCAGTGCCAGAGCCGCCTCCTTTGCATCCGCAAAAGAAGTCTGTTCCGCCAGCCTTTCCAATATCTTATCAAATTCAAGTGCTTTCAAATGTTTATCCATAATACACCCCTTTTTAATGCATAATGCATAATTATGGCATCGGTTAGTTGGTTCTCCCTTTCGAGTTCGGTATTTAAGACAGCTTCATCATGCCCCCGAACACCTTTTTCAATGTGCAATGTACAATGTACAATGGTGGCATGGGGAAGTTGGTTCTCCCTTTCGAGTTCAGTATGAACGGCAACTTCCTTCTGCCCCTGAACCCCTCCGTCAAAAATTGGTGCGTGACCGTACTGGACAATTTCGCGCTCTGATTTCTGAAAAGTTCCACTTTATTGCCGCGTTTCAGATTATATTTAAGGCGCGGCAATAAAAAAATTGTTTTTCATATACTTAAACGCGAATTGACTGCGGAGGCACTCCGCCCTTTCAGGGGAGACGAGATTCGTATGTTGCCAAAACTTTTTGGTGAATTATAAGTGTAATATATTTTTATTAGAAGTAGTATCTCTGAAAATAAAAATTTCATTTAGAAATTTTTCCACATAATATATTTCAAAAACTAACCTCAAC
>CACYDD010000095.1 GCA_902773065.1 uncultured Ruminococcus sp.
AGTTCCCGGCGGATTTGGTGCAGGAAAAACCATGACTCAGCACCAGCTTGCAAAATGGTGTGACGCAGATATTATCGTATATGTAGGCTGCGGCGAAAGAGGAAACGAAATGAGCCAGGTCTTGCAGGAGTTCGGCGAGCTTATCGACCCGAAATCAGGCAGACCCATGACCGACCGTACAGTGCTTATAGCCAATACGTCAAATATGCCCGTTGCCGCGCGTGAAGCTTCTATATATACAGGTATCACATTGGCTGAGTATTACAGAGATATGGGTTATCACTGCGCAATTATGGCAGACTCAACGTCAAGATGGGCAGAGGCTTTGAGAGAGATCTCAGGCAGACTTGAAGAAATGCCGGCAGAAGAAGGATTTCCTGCATATCTGCCGTCAAGACTTTCAGAGTTTTACGAGCGTGCGTCACGAGTAACCAATTTGAACGGAACCGAAGGCTCGGTTACGGTAATAGGTGCGGTATCTCCCCAGGGCGCAGACTTCTCCGAACCGGTTACTCAGAATACAAAGCGTTTTATCCGCTGCTTCTGGGCACTTGACAAATCTCTTGCCTATGCAAGACACTATCCTGCAATTAACTGGATGAACAGCTACAGCGAATATTTTACCGATCTTGACCCATGGTTCAGAAAGAATCTTGGTGAAGATTTTATCAGATACCGTAATAAAATTACGGCACTTCTGCATGAGGAAAGTGCATTGATGGAAATCGTAAAGCTGATCGGTTCGGATGTACTTCCCGATGAACAGAAGCTTGTAATCGAAACCGCAAAGGCGATCCGTGTCGGCTTCTTACAGCAGAATGCGTTCCATGCGGAAGATACCTTCGTTCCGCTTGAAAAGCAGAAACTGATGATGAAGGCGATCCTTCACCTTTATTCCAAAGCAAAACATATCATTGCGGCAGCGATTCCGATTTCGAGCATTACAGAGCTTGGTCTGTTTGAAAAGCTTGCAAAAATGAAATATGATATTCCGAACAATAAGCTGGAAATGTTTGACGAGCTGATCGATGAGATCGACAAGTCACTCTCTACTTTGACAACAAACTGATTTTTAAGGATCGTGGAACGGAGTGGGATTCATTATTCCACACTCCACACTCCACACTCTTATAAAGGAAGTGAAATGAATGATTCTCGATTATGTCGGTGTTAAGGAGATCAACGGATCTCTGATTGTGCTTGACGATGTAGAAGGTGCGTCATACGAAGAAATGGTTGATATCCGCCTTGACGACGGCACATTCCGCCACGGAAGAATAGTTCAGATAGAAGGCAAACGAGTCGTTGTTCAGGTGTTTGAGGGTACAAAATCGATTTCCCTCGATAATACTCGCACAAGGCTGAAAGCACGTCCGATGGAGCTTGCTCTTTCTCCCGAAATTTTGGGAAGAGTTTTCAGCGGTGCAGGCGACCCGATCGACGGCTTCGGCAATGTTTACCCCGAAAAAAGAGCCAACATCAACGGCACTCCGATGAATCCCGTATCAAGAATTTATCCAAGAAACTATATCAATACCGGTATTTCAACGATCGATACGCTTATGACCCTGATTCGTGGTCAGAAGCTGCCGATTTTCTCCGGTTCAGGTATGAAACACAATGAGCTTGCGGTTCAGATTGTAAGACAGGCAAAAATTTCTGATACAGAGGATAATAACTTCTGCGTTGTTTTTGCAGCAATGGGTGTCAAGAACGATGTAGCAGATTATTTCCGCAGAAGCTTTGACGAAAGCGGCGTTCTTTCAAGAGTTGTCATGTTCCTGAACCTTGCCAACGACCCGATCATTGAGCGTACACTTACGCCGCGATGTGCATTGACAGCCGCAGAATACCTTGCATTTGAATGCAACAAGCACGTTCTTGTAATTATGACGGATATGACTTCTTATGCGGAGGCTTTGCGTGAGTTCTCGTCCTCAAAGGGTGAAATTCCCGGAAGAAAAGGCTTCCCGGGCTATCTGTATTCCGACCTTGCCGCTCTTTATGAAAGAGCAGGTATGATAAAGGGCAGTAAGGGTTCTGTGACACAGATCCCGATCCTTACCATGCCCAACGACGATATTACCCACCCTGTTCCTGACCTGACAGGATATATCACAGAGGGTCAGATCGTTCTTGATCGTGAGCTGGAGGGTCAGGGCTTGTATCCGCCTGTTTCGGTACTGCCGTCACTGTCACGTCTGATGAAGGACGGTATCGGTGAAGGCTACACAAGAAGCGACCATCAGCCGCTTGCCAACCAGCTTTTTGCAGCATATGCAAGAGTGCAGGATGCACGTTCTCTTGCCAGCGTTATCGGTGAAGAGGAATTGTCGCCTGTTGATAAGAAGTATATCGAATTCGGCAAACTGTTTGAAAAATATTTTGTCAATCAGGGGTATACGGAAAATCGCTCTGTCGAGCAAAGTATTGACCTCGGCTGGAAGCTGCTTTCCACACTGCCGAAAACAGAGCTTGACCGTGTGGATGATGCCCTGCTTGAACAGCACTACATTGACGACCCCGAACAGCTTACCTTTGACGATTACAACAGATCGACAGACAGTTCGGACAGTGGCGACGCATAATTACCTTGGAGGTGGAAGATAAATGGCAGTACAGGCCGTACCTACAAAAGGTAATTTGATTGCATATAAAAAATCTCTCACCCTTGCCAAAACAGGATATGAGCTTCTTGATAAAAAGCGGAATATTCTTGTCCGTGAAATGATGACCCTGATCGACAGGGCTTCCGAAATTCAGGACAAGATCGACGAAACCTACAGCAAGGCGTATCTTGCTTTGCAGAAGGCAAACATCAAAATGGGTTACATTGACGATATTGCCAAATCTGTTCCCGAGGAAGATTCCCTCAAGCTTTCCTACCGAAGTGTCATGGGTGTTGAAATTCCGATTGTTACGATCGACAAAGAAGAAAGTCCTGAGATTTTCTATGGTTTGCAGATGACAGATCCGACGATTGACGAGGCATACACCTGTTTTCGTGAGGTAAAGCGGCTGACCGCCGACCTTGCGGAGGTTGAGAACAGCGTTTATCGTCTTGCGGATTCCATCAAGAAAACGCAGAAAAGAGCCAACGCACTGAAAAATATCATGATTCCGAGATTTGAAGAGGGCGTGAAGTTTATCACCGATGCACTTGAAGAAAAGGACAGAGAGGAATTCTCACGCCTGAAAGTCATCAAGGCACAGAAAGCGAGAAAAAATGAGGAATGAGGAATTAGGAATGAGGAGTGACTTGTGAAAGTCTGCTTTGTACAAATTCCTTTCAATATGAAACCGTGCGGCAAACGAAATTTGAGCTTCGTTTGCCGCACAGTTTATTTATCAAAATATAAAAAGAAATAACCATCAAATAGGGGCTGACCGTTTACCGGCAGTCACCTTGTATTTTTATTATAATGAAAAGTGTATTTTGTCAATAGAGTGTAAAGATTTGTGTAAATATTTCCGGGATTTTATGGCGTAGGTGTGTGACCACACTGGACTATTTCACGCCTGATGTCTTGCAGTGTATAAATTCAATGCCGTGTTTCGAGTATAGGCTTAAAACGCGGCAATAAATTAATCCTTTTTTTCAGAGCGACCGAAGGATAGCGACTACG
>CACYDD010000096.1 GCA_902773065.1 uncultured Ruminococcus sp.
ATGCAGAGGTTCCCGAGAATCTGATCGAAGCTATTGTTGAGAGCAACAGAACCAGAAAAGATTTTATTGCAGACCGAGTGCTGAATCTTGCCGGATATTACGATTATTTTAATCGTGGAGATTTCAGTGCTGATACTGAAAAAGAATGTGTAATTGGAGTCTATCGTCTGACGATGAAGAGCAACAGCGATAATTTCCGCCAGAGTTCGATCCAGGGGGTTATGAAACGTATCAAAGCAAAGGGTGCAACTGTCATTGTTTATGAACCGACACTCGAAAACGGAAGTACCTTCTTTGGAAGCAAAGTCGTCAATGATCTGGGTAAATTCAAAGAAATGTCACAGGCAATTATTGCGAACCGGTATGACAGCTGTCTTGATGATGTAAAGGAAAAAGTCTATACAAGAGATTTATTCAGAAGAGACTGATTATTAAGGAGTGCTGTAAGATGCATTATTATGACAACTATACTTTCTGGAAAACAAGCGATTTCTTTGATGCGAAAACGCATTCAGAGCTTTCTGCTCTTGATCCCGAAAAGGACGCAAAGGATATCGAAGATCGTTTTTATTGTGACTTGGCGTTTGGAACAGGCGGTCTGAGAGGGGTTATGGGTGCCGGTACAAATCGCATGAACAAGTACACTGTAGGCAAGGCTACAAAGGGGCTCGGAAATTATTTGCTTGATACTTATGGAAAAGAGCTTTGTCGTGAACGCGGTGTTATTATCGGATATGATACAAGAAACAACAGTGAATATTTTGCAAAAACCGCAGCCAATGTTCTTAGCGGTATGGGTATCCGTGTTTATCTGCATCTTCATGCAAGACCGACACCGCAGCTCAGTTTTTCGGTAACCTTCTGGAATGCACTTGCCGGAATTGTTGTAACCGCTTCTCATAACCCGAAAGAATATAACGGCTACAAAGTATATGATGAATATGGCTGTCAGATCGTTCCGTGGCAGGCAAAAAAAGTCATTGCTTATGTAAATGATGTGACAGATTATACATCTATTGATTTTACCGGTAATGATTCTTTGATTTCTGCAGCTGATGTTACCGACAATTTCATCAATGCCGTATTGAAACAATCCCGCTGCAGTGATACTGCTGCAAAGGAAGCTCTGAAAATTGTTTATACACCTTTACACGGAACCGGAAATGTTCCCGTTCAGAAAACACTTCGTTTAGACGGTTTCAAGCATGTGGACTCTGTTTCAGAACAGGTTGTTTCCGATGGTAACTTCCCGACAGTTGTTTCTCCTAATCCTGAAGACCGCAGAGCATTGTTGATGGGAATCGCACAGGCTGAAAGAACCAATGCGGATATTGTTCTCGGAACAGACCCTGACTGCGACCGAGTGGGTGTTGCTGTCAAGGTGTCTGATGGGGAATACAAGCTTCTGACAGGCAACCAGATAGGTGCGCTTCTTATGGACTTTGTCCTAACACATACTGATCTTTCAAAATATAAGAATCCCGCAGTAGTAAAAACCGTTGTAACCTCAGAGCTTGGAGCAGATATCGCAAGAAAGAAAGGTCTTTATGTGTTCTCTACTCTTACAGGCTTCAAGTTTATCGGCGAGAAGATAACCCAGTTTGAGCAGGCAAAGAAAACCAGCAATGCCGTACAGGACTATGACTTTATTTTCGGATATGAAGAGTCCTACGGCTACCTTGCCGGAACACATTCAAGAGATAAGGATGCGGTTGTTTCTTCTATGCTTATCTGTGAAATGGCTGCCGAAGCTAAACCACAAGGCAAGACACTCCTTGACAAGATGAATGACATTTATGCAGAATTAGGTTATTTCCGTGATGCTCTTGATTCGTTTACGCTAAAGGGTAAAGACGGTCAGGAAAAGATCGCATCCATGATGGCTGATCTGCGTTCTTCCAAGTCTCCCTTTGAACATACAGCTCAAATCATAGATTACAGCACTCCCATTCCAGCCGAGGAAGGTTTCGGTGAACTGCCGACTTCCAATGTTCTGAAATATATCCTTGAAGACGGCTCATGGATTGCAGTCCGTCCTTCGGGAACAGAACCCAAGATAAAGATTTATTACAGCGTAAAAGGTACTGATGAAGCATCCGCTGAGGCTTATTTTGAAAAAATACAAAAGACAATCGTTGACCGTCTGGGACTGTAAGGAGGGCAAGTATATGAAAAAGTACGGTGTTATTATGGCAGGCGGCGGAGGAACACGCTTCTGGCCGCTTTCAAGACAGAAAACCCCCAAGCAGCTTCTTAATCTTTCCGGCAAGGAATTGATGGTCAACGAAGCAATCGACCGCCTTTCCTATACAGCAGACAAGGACGATATCTTCATCGTTACCAACTGTGCACAGGTAGAACCTATGCTGAAGGCAACGGTCGGCAGGATTCGGCCAAGCCACATTCTTTCTGAGCCATCCGCAAGGAATACCGCCGCTTGTATCGGTTATGCGGCAATGGAGATACTCAAAAAATACGGCGATGGCATTATGGTAATAACACCGTCAGACGCATATATCCGTGACAATGCGGCATTTACAAGAGTTCTTGCTGAGGCGGTACAGGCTGCCGAAACACAGGACAAACTTGTCACAGTCGGTATTACTCCGACATTCCCTGCCACCGGCTATGGCTACATAAAATTTGATAAAACACAGGAAACATCGGCCAAAACGGTAGCTGAGTTCAAAGAAAAGCCCGATGAAGAAACAGCAACAGCCTATCTTGAAAGCGGCGAGTATGTCTGGAACAGCGGAATGTTCATCTG
>CACYDD010000097.1 GCA_902773065.1 uncultured Ruminococcus sp.
AAGACCAATGATTACATTTACTCCGCTCTCTTTAAGGTTAAGAGCATGAGCATGTCCCTGGCTGCCGTAGCCGATAATAGCAACAGTCTTGCCCTTGAGAACATTGATGTCACAATCAGGCTGATAATAAATTTTTGGCATTTTAAAGACCTCCAAATAAATGAAATTATGTAAATATATTATGAAACCTGTCAGACCGTCATTTGCGGGAAGCCGAATCTTTTTCGATCGCGACTGTACCTGTTCTGACGATCTCACGGATACCATACGGTTTGAGAAGATCGGTGAGTGTATCAAATCTTTCCAGTGTATCTGCAAACTGCAGTGTCATGGTATTGATCGAAACATCCACAATTTTTGCTTCCATCAGCTCGGCAATTTTCATAATGTCGAGCCGTTTGTTGGCAGGGCAGGTTACTTTGATAAGCGAAAGCTCACGGCTGATAAAATCGCCCTGTGCATAGGTGCGTACCTTAATGACGGGAATGACCTTGTTGAGCTGTTTTTCAAGCTGCTCGATCACATATTCGTCACCGTCGGCAACAATCGTCATTCTGGAAATGTCGGGGTCTTCTGTAATTCCCACAGCAAGGCTGTCGATATTGAATGCTCTGCGTGAGAAAAGCCCCGAAACTTTGGAGAGTACGCCGGGATGATTTTCAACAAGAACAGAAAGTGTATATTTCATTTCGCCGCCTCCTTATCTTGATGATGTATTCGGATGTACATTGCAGACGAGTACAAACGGTTTGTCGCTTCTGAGCATTTCTTTGGTATACTTTTCGGCTTCTTCATTGCTGGAAGCAAAAGCGGCATCAATCCCGTAAGACTGTGCAAGCTTTACAAAATCGGGAATCGCATCAAGCTCTGTAATAGAGTAGCGGCTTTCGTAATGCACATCCTGAAGCTCGTGTACCATACCGAGAACAGTATTTCTCATGACAATGATTTTGACGTTGAGATTTTCCTGTGCAATGGTTGCCAGCTCGTTCAGGCACATCTGGAACGAACCGTCACCGCAGACAGCAACAACATCCCTGTTCGGTCTTGCCAGCTTTGCACCGACAGCGGCAGGAACGGAGTATCCCATTGTTCCCATACCGCCCGAGGTAAGGAATCTTCCGTCACGAATACGGTAATTATTGGCACACCAGATCTGGTTCTGACCGACATCCGCCACCATGACAGCCTTGGGATGAAGCATTTCCGAAAGCTTTGAGACAAAGCTTTTCGGCTCAACAAAACCGTCAAAATGCTGCGGCTGAGGAGCAAATTCTTTTTTCCACTCTGTGATCTGAGCGACCCATTCATCGGGTGCTTTATAGTCCGTTTCCTTAATCAGATGACTAAGAACATTTTTGATATCACCAACGATCGGGATCGAGGTTTTCATATTTTTGCCGATTTCGGCAGGATCGATATCGATATGAATGACATTTGCGTGTTCCACCACCTGATCAGGGGAGGCGACTGCTCTGTCACCGACTCTTGCACCGCAGAGAATGACAAGATCGGAATTATGTATCGTAAGGTTAGCGGCTTTCAGCCCATGAGAACCGAGCATACCCACATACAGCGGATCATCGGACGGCATAACGCCGATACCCATCATTGTCGATAAGACCGGAATTCCTGTTTTTTCAACAAATTCTCTCAGCTTCGGTTTTGCACCCGAGGTCAGTACACCGCCGCCGGCACAGATCACAGGGCGTTTTGCCTGTGTGATCATTTCAACCGCCCGTTTGATCTGCATAGGGTGTCCTTTTACGCTTGGCTTGTAACCGATGATATTTACTTTTTCGGGATATACGAATTCTTCGACTTCTGCCTGCTGAACATCAACAGGAACGTCGATCAGTACAGGACCGGGGCGACCTGTTGAGGCAATGTGAAAAGCTTCCTTAAAAACTCTCGGCAGGTCGGCGGTATCTTTGACAAGGTAGCTGTGTTTGACAAAAGATTCACACGCACCGGTGATATCCGCTTCCTGGAACACATCACGTCCGAGGACATCACTTTTAACCTGACCTGTGATACAGACAAGGGGAATGGAATCCATATAAGCTGTTGCAATACCTGTTATCATATTCAGCGCACCGGGACCGGAAGTCGCAACACATACACCGACTTTTGAAAGTGCACGTGCATAGCCGCTTGCACTGTGAGCGGCATTTTGTTCCTGACGGACAAGAACCGCTTTAATATCTGTCCGGTAAAGGTAGTCAAAAAAAGGACAGATCACCGCACCGGGATAGCCGAATACGATAGAAACATTTTCTTCCTGAAGACATTTTACCATGATCTCAGCACCGCTGATCATAAAATCACTCCAATTAATCAATTATTACAATTATAACATTATAAGAAAATTGTGTCAAGTAAAAGTATAGGTCACAAAAAAGTATCAACCTTGCAATACTATTTTACATTAATTCTCATAATTTGTTAATCAATACATAAAAAGCAGCGTGTGCGAAGTTTCCTTTACACACGACACACGCTGTTAATTTAAAATATAAAGGATTGACAAATGGGAAATTTGTATAAAATAAAGATGCAAGGTTGATTGTCACAGCGGTAGGCGGTTGCCCCCACAGCAAATTTCTCTTTATAACGGGGGCTGTAAAATTTCAATTTGCACCCCTAATAACCAAAAAGGGGTGAGCGATTATGACCTATGAAGCATTTTTTCAAATGATAATTGCTGTAACAGGCGTTATTAGCTTATACATAGAGATTAAAAACTCCAGCAAAAAGAAATAACCGTCCATTTGACCCTTAGGACGGTTGCTTCTAAACGTTTCAATGGGTAGCCGCTTATCGGGCAGTCACCTTGTATTTTTATTATATAACGCTTTTTTTTATTTGTCAATCTTTTATTTCCAAAAATATTTGGCTCTTCCCTATAAAGTGTGGGTAAAAACCATGAAACTACAGATGATATCAGTCAAAATGGTAATTTGCATTTATTCCACGATCT
>CACYDD010000098.1 GCA_902773065.1 uncultured Ruminococcus sp.
TGAATCAAAACAAATAGGGATATCGATAGCCTTTATAATTAACAAGAAAAATAAAAGCCCTAACGACATAATATATAATTCAATTTTAGTCTTCATTCTCTATACACTTTATTGATTAATTCCTGCGTTGTTTGTTGTTTTTCACTGCATTTATTTCGTTGAAGGTCATGATTACTTTTTTTCTGCGATACATTGTAAAAACTTCATATTATCAATAAGCCTTAATAGTATTTTATTAAAGGCATCTTGTTGTGATAATTTATCCAATTCAAATCTTGCAAATAACTCTTGTTGTTTCTTATCTGGATTTGAGCTCTTTCTATGTGCAACTGTTGTAGATCTCAATTCTTGAATGTCTTTAAATTGTGCTATAATTTCGCAATTTGATTGACCGAGGGAAATCAAAAAGGCCTCAAATTTTGCAATTCCACCCTTTAAGTCTTTTGGAGCTGAACAATCCTTGCTTTTTAAAAAAGAAATCACATTGTTGTTTGAACTGTCAGTTGTGTTAGTTATTTCTTTTTCATTCAAGGAGTCTATTATTATTTTTGTTATTGATTGAATTAGACCATCAAATTCTTTATCATTATCTCGTTCTAACATAGTATGTAATGACTCTAAATGATGCTGGTCTTTCTCAGCTAAAGGTTTAAACAATTCCCAACCAAATTTTGACTTCCATAAATCATTCGTTTTTTTTAATTGAAATTTAAACAAATGATCTGGCGCATTACTAGTATCACATGGCACGCCTTCAAACCATCTTTTTTGTGTTGTTTCACTAATGGAGGCATCTACTGGGGGAACAATGTTATAGTGCTTCCAATGCTGTTGCTCTTTGTAAGGTATCTTACCCAGATCTACTAATACGGCAACGATATAATTATCAGTCCTATCGTTGTCAAATCTCAACCACCATTCAGGAGCATTCATGTATCCTTCATGAATTGAATATTTTCCTGGATTTTCATAATATTTTGACAAAACTTCTTTTTTGAAGAAAACAAGAGATAACGTATATGGTTCTTCTTCCTTTCTTGTAAATAAGTTCGGTAATAGTTTTTCATCACATGTTGTTTCTATGTGATCACCATTTTCATCAACTCCAATAATGAATTTTTCTTTACGATTATCTTGGTAATTCCATAGTCTCTTGATGTTTTTTTTGTCCGGTATAATCCAAACCTTACCTCTTATTAAAGCGCATGATTTATATGTAGTGATGCTATCACCGTCTATCAAGGAATATCCAAAGATATACTCGTCGGTATTATAAAGTTTATAATTCTGTGTTGTAAAACCATTATCTTTTAATGATTTATTTGAGTCTTTTAAAGTTTCAAATTGAATCAATAATGGCATACCTTTAACAGCAATAAACTCTTTTATAAACTTTACTTGTGCTACCACTTGATTGGATGTGATTCTAGCTATACATTCACCATTTCCACATTCATCAACAATATGATAATCAATATAATTATTGTTTTGTACCTCTCTTAGATCATAAAATAAAACAAATTCATCAGATAATCTGAGTCTTTTAGGATAAGTGCTTTTTTCTGATTGGTATGTAACAATAGGCACAATACCGTCTTCGTAATATTGACTATACCCATCCACTGTATTTTCAAATTCAATTATTGTCGGATGTGAGTTGTCCATATTCAGCCCCCAATTATCACTACATTTTGTTTTTTCCAGTTTATCGTTGCTTATTAATACTGCATAAGTGCATGTTTCGTCGTAGAGTGTTATCCATCCGTTATTTATGAATTGATTATTAATCCGTTCAATAATGTCTTCACATAATGGATATTTAATAGGGTCTATTGTATCGTTTATCATGGCTAGAATATTTTATTAATGAATTCCTGTTTTATCTGTTGTGATATATTAATTTGCTTTTGCAATGTTATAATTGTTCTTTCTGTTTTGTTTAGGGCTTTGGCAATAGTATCTTGGATTTCTTTTGATGGAAGTGGTACAGATATTTTTTCGAGATTACTTCGACTAATTCTTTGTCTTGTGGTTCCAGAAGATTGCTCAATTACTTTTTTCCGGAATACTGGTGTGTTTATCATATAATTTATGAACAATGTATTATGGTTGGACTCGTCAATTCTAATGATACACACATCCACGGCTGTAATGCAACGTTCTGTTAATTGTGGCATAATACATGACCTACCAATCGGATCTGGCATTCTGGCTAATAATATGTCATCTGGGAAAACCTCAAAACAATGTAATTTATTGAATGTGTCCTCACTAATATAACGACTTGATTTATTTATAAACTCTCCGTCTCCAATATCTGCTAATTGAATTAATCTAATTCCTGATTCGGATTGATCCTTGCTTTCTATCCAATCACCATCTTTTAATCCAATGGATGTTACATCTTTTAGTCTTCCCAATGGAAATCTTGTTCTCCAAATCAGGCTTGTTTTCTGGTAGTTGAAATAATTGTCGGCTTCCTGCAACTCCATTTTCTCTTTCTCAATCATCTCGTCGGCGGACCAGAGGAGGGCGGCTAAGCGTTTCTGCTCGTGTATGGGTGGGAGGAGGAATTCGTAATCGGCAAGTTCTTTAAATTTGGTACGTGGGGACAGTGACCCTGCGGAGGTCTTTAACGCTTTCTGGAAAAAGCCTTCACTTTGTATCAAGAACGGCAACAGCTCGGGCAGCATCACTTTCTCATTGGCTTCAAACACAAGAATATCACCAGAGCATATACCATCAAACTCGGCATACGCCACCTTCCGCTGATAGGCACGGCGACGACCAAAGAGAACCTGCCCCTTCTTGAACTTGCGAGCAAAAGTGGTCTCTTTCTCCAA
>CACYDD010000099.1 GCA_902773065.1 uncultured Ruminococcus sp.
ATTTCTTTCATATTTTATACGGAACTATATTAAGATATCGGTTGATTCAGTACAGGAAATGTCACCTCCGCAGAAAGACCGTCATTCAGGTTATGAAGGAGTACTTTACCGTTCATTTTTTCGGTAAGGTATTTTACCGTATAAAGTCCGAGACCCGAACCATCCTCATCGCCGCAGTTATTGCCGCGATAGAACTTATCAAAAATAAAAGGCATATTGTTGTCAGGAATTCCGTTGCCGTAATCACGTATTTTCAGAGTAACTTCCGAATTGTTTTTGAAAAGATCGATTATAATTTTCGTTTTTGCATATTTTCGTGAATTGCTGATCAGGTTTTCGATGATCTGCATCAATCGTTTTTTATCAGCAGAGATTTCTGCATTGAAATCGGGAGGAATCAATGAAATATCATCTTTTTCCGCTTCTAGCTCACTTACGGCATTTTTAACGAATTCACACAGCTCCATCGGTTCGCAGCTGATTTTCAACATATCAAGGGCAGAAACAGAATGTAAAAATAAATCATCCGTTAGACTGACAACCTCATCACATTTTTTGATAATTACAGATATATACCGTTCACGCTTTTCGGGTGTATTGTCTAAATTGGCACTGAGTCCCTCAGCATAGGCACGAATCGATGCGATCGGCGTTTTAATATCATGCGAAAGGGTAGCAATGATAGTTTTGTTGTTTTCAACAGCATTTTTTTCACAGGCACGGGCTTTGATAATTTCCTTTCTCATGCTGTCAAAAGCCCAGGTGAATTTACCGAAATAGTTGGAACGTTCATATTTGAGCGGAATATCGAGGTTTCCTTTTGCGATTTCGTCAACATATTTTTCCATTTTGCGGAACGGACGCAATATCGAAAAATAGATATATAAAAATACAGTTACAATAAATGTAATACAGATACCGCAGCCGGCTATAATTGTTTCGGTATTATCAGATGTTCCGTTATTTTGTATGGACTCTTCCAGAACCGAAAGCTTTTCCTTTGCCTGTTCTTCTTTGCCTGTTTCAATCAGATGCTCTGCCTCGCTGACAAGGATGATCTGACGGTTTTGAATCTCCCGATTTCCGAAAAAGCTTCCGTACAATAATAACACCGCAGTGACTGCAACGATCACTGCGGCAAATAATGATGTGACAGCAATAAATTTATTTTTCATCTTCCACCTCTAAAATATAGCCTAATCGGTATACGGTTTTGATATAAACAGGTTTTGCAGGGTTGTCCTCTAATTTTTCACGCAGCCAGCGGATATGAACAGTAAGCGTAGAGGGTTCAACAGTAGAGAAAGCACCCCAGACTTCCGAAATTAATTTGTCTTTGGGAATAGCGGTGTTTTTATTTTCGCAAAGGTAAGCAAGCAGGTCAAATTCACGCAGTGAGAGGGAAACAGTTTCTCCGTTTTTGGTCACGCTTCTGGAGGAAATATTCACACTGATATTCCCGAACCTGATAATGCGTTCCTGTTTTTTGAAGCCGTAGGTGCGTCTGATCATAGCATTGATACGTGAGAGAAGTTCCTTCATGGAATAGGGTTTGGGCAGAAAATCATCTCCGCCGATATCAAATCCTTCAATGCGGTCGTTTTCTCCCGTTCTTGCACTTGCAAAAATAACGGGAACAGTAGAAAAATCCCTTAGCTGGCGGCAGATCTCATAGCCGTTGCTGTCGGGAAGATTAATATCGAGCAGGACAGCATGGAAAGTATTTTCCGAAAGCTTTTCAAAAGCGTCCTCTCCGTTATGTACACACGTTACTTTATAACCGTAGGATTCCAGCATATCGGACATGATCATTGCTAAATCTTTATCATCATCTACAATTAAAATTTTATTATAAGGGTTATTCATGATACTTTCTCCTCAAATGAAAATATCGAAAAAATCTTCGTTTTTTGCCATGGAGTAAGAATGGTTGGCAGCAATAATATAGTGATCTTCCAGCTTAACATTAATGGAAAGCAATGCGGATTTCAGTTTGGCGGTCGTTTCGATATCCTTATCCGAAGGAAATGCAATACCACTTGGGTGGTTATGAGCGATCACAGCATAAGCGGCATGATACTGGATACACATTTCCAGTATTTTTCTCAGATAGATTTCCGAGGCATTGACAGTTCCTTTGTTGATCATACCGAAATACAGCTCTTTTTTATTACTGTCCATCAGGACAAGAAGAACCTGTTCGTAATTTGAGCCGATAAAAGAGGCAATGATCTTATTTTCAAAATGTTCCAGATCAAAGCGTTTATTCTCGCTGAAAAATTTATCATCAAGATAGATCCTGCAAATCTGAGGAAGAAATTTCAGCAGAATGGCTTTGTGTTCATCCAGATCATTTTCAGCCAGAATACTGTAGGGAGCTTCCAGAACCGCAGAAAAAGAGCCGCAGGCATCGAGCAGTTTTGCTGCTGTATGAGCGGCGTTGTCGGGCGGCATCTCAAACGAAAGCAGATATTCCAGTGCTTCCTCTGAGGTAAAATCCTCAAGACCACTGTTCAAAAATCTTTCGCGAAAGGCTTCACGCCGATTTTTCCCGTCCATATCATTTCACTCCTTCTGAGAATTGTCTTTTGAAAATATTGCGAAAATCTTCACTTTCTGCCATAGAAAAGATGTTACCGTCAGATACAATATAATGGTTTGTCAGTCGGATGCTGACAGCCTGCAAAGCACTTTTTAATTTTTGGGTCATGTTGATCACTACCGGAGAAGGATAGAGAACACCGTACTGATTGTTATGCGCAACGACAGCAGTAACAGCATTGTATTTCATAGCGATCCCGACAATTTTTCCTATCAGCTCATCAGAATCATCGATATAGCTGTTCTGGACTGATCCGCTGAAAAGCTCTGTGCCGATGGTATCAAACAGAAACAGGATGACAGCACTCTGATGATTTTTCAACAAGCTGATCATAATTTTCTTTTTCAGTTCAGCGACAGTATAGATTTTTTTGAAGTTGTAGTTTTTATCATTCAGATACATTTCTCCAAGCTGCGGCAGCATATGAAGAAAAATAGCTGCATTTTCCGGCAGTCCGAATTTACGGAGCTTTTCAACAGGAGCATCCATTACAGCGGAAACAGAGCCGAATTCATCAATCAGCTTGTGAGCTGTTTCATTGGTATCTTTTCTTGGAATACCGTAAAAAAGGAGCAATTCCAGAATTTCATGCTGATTGAAATCCTGAAATTCCGAAGTAAGATATTTTGTTCTGATTCTATGTCTGTGTCCCGAATGAATAGGCTTATTACTCATAATTTCCTCCGATTAATTCACAAATACAATAATATTATACAATAAAAATTGTATAATTACAAGATTTTTTATATATATTTAGAATTTATTTCCTATTTCTATTTACAATCTATGTGTATTATTGTATAATATATATTGAAATTTTATTAATTTCTGTTATTTTTAGTTTAAAAATGATAGTACAGTGATAACACGGAGGTGTTTGATTTGGGTCGTAAAAAGAAGAAAAATTACAAAAAAGGAAAGCAGGGCGTAAAGACTGTTCCGGTCAAAAAGGAATCGGAAGAAATTGAAGAAAAAGATCAGATCGTCAAGACAGATGAAGCCGAAGAAGTAATAGAAACGAAGGTGGAGTCTGCCGAAAATACAGAGGTACAAGCAGAAGAAAAGTCTGAGGTTACCGAATCTGAAAAAGCGGAGGAAGAATCCGAGGTCGAAGAACCTGAAACGGCGGAGAAAGAGACTGAGGAAAAGTCTGAGGTTACAGAGCCTGAAACAGCGGAGGAAGTAACTGAGGAAAAAACCGAAGTCGAAGAACCTGAAACGGCGGAGAAAGAGACTGAGGAAAAGTCTGAGGTTACAGAGCCTGAAACAGTGGAGGAAGTAACTGAGGAAAAAACCGAGGTTGCAGAGCCTGAAACGGCGGAGAAAGAGACCGAGGAAAAAACTGAGGTTGCAGAGCCTGAAACAGCGGAGAAAGAGACTGAGGAAAAGTCTGAAGTTACAGAATCTGAAAAATCAGAGGAAGAATCCGAGGAAAAAACCGAGGTTGCAGAGCCTGAAACGGCGGAGAAAGAGACTGAGGAAAAAACTGAGGTTGCAGAGCCTGAAACAGCGGAGGAAGTAACTGAGGAAAAGTCTGAGATTACAGAGCCTGAAACAGCAGAGGAAGAACCCGAGGAAATCTTGGAGCTTGCCATTAATCCCGAGCTTGATATAGAAGCGGATATTGTTCCGGCAGTGAATTTTGCCTTACAGCATAATGGTGTAAAGACAATCAAAAGCATTGTGATCAAAAACAACTCTGATGTGAAATATGCCAATGCTGAACTGCGTATTACATCAGACTCTGATTTTTCGATACCGTATCATGAGTATATTGAATATATTCCTGAAAAATCAAATTTCGAGATCAGAAATATTGACCTGAAACTGAACGGAAATGTTCTGGCAGGACTGACCGAAAGAATCACAGGTAATTTGAATATTGAACTAATCTGTGACAGTAAAATCGTTTTTGCAAAGCAGAATGAAATGACGGTTCTGGCGTATGATGAATGGCATGGCTTCCTTGTTTATCCCGAATTGTTAAGTGCCTTTGTTACTCCGAACCATCCCGCCATTACTAAAATCGTATCAAAAGGAGCGGAGCTTCTGGAAAAATGGACAGATGATCCGTCTTTTACAGGCTACCAGCGGCAAGATCCTGATAGTGTATTGAAGCAGGCAGCGGCTGTTTACGGTGCGATTCAGGAACAGAATATTGTGTATTCCGTTCCGCCTGCAAGCTTTGAGAAGGTGGGGCAGAGGATCAGACTTTGCGACAGTGTGCTTGAAAATAAAATGGGTACGTGTATTGATATGACACTGCTTTATGCTTCTGCACTGGAAGCAGTTGGTTTGAATCCGATCCTGATTATCAAGCCCGGACATATTTTTGCCGGTGTATGGCTTGAAGAGCAGACCTTCCCCGAGTCCGTACAGGACGATCCGTCACTCCTCAGCAAAAAGCTTGCAGAGGGTGTCAATGAAATGGCAGTGGTGGAATGTACGGCGATGAATGCCAAAAAATCAATGTCATTTGATGAAGCCTCAGCGGCGGCTGCCAAGGAAGTTCCCGAAGCAGTCTGCATTATTGACGTCAAGCGTTCACGCTGCAGCGGTATCCGACCGATACCGGCAAGAATCAAGACGGAAAGCGGCTGGGAGATCGAACGCCCTGAACTTGATGAAAATGAACTCACAGCAGCACCGAAAAATCTTTCGGATACTGTTGGCACAGACGATATTGAAGAAACACCTGCAACAAGAAAACAGCAGTGGGAAAGAAAACTTCTTGACCTTGGACTGAGAAATGCCCTGATCAATTTCAGGATGTCTAAAACGACCGTTCCGCTGATGATCAGTTCTATAGATGATCTGGAGGATGCGCTTGCCGACGGGGATGATTTTTCCGTTCTGCCGTGTCCCGAGGATGTCAGTGTGCCAAAGACAGTAACCTTTGACAATATTCATGAGTTGGGCGAAACTGCACCTCTGATACAGTCGGAATTCAAGAATCATCGTCTGCGTTCTGTATTGAATGAAAGCAAACTCAATGCAGCCGTCAAAGAACTGTACAGAGCGTCCAAAACAGCCATTGAAGAAAATGGTGCAAATACATTATATATTGCTCTCGGATTATTGCGTTGGTATGAAAACCCGAAAAGTACCCGCGCAAGATATGCCCCTGTGCTGCTTCTGCCGATAGAAATCGTCAGAAAATCCGCTGCAAAGGGATATGTGATTCGTCTGCGTGATGATGAAGCAGTCATGAATATTACGATCCTCGAAAAGCTGAAACAGGATTTTGATATCAGTATCAGCGGACTTGACCCGCTTCCGCTTGATGAGCATGGAATCGATACCCGAAAGGTATTTACCATTATCCGTAAGGCTGTCATGGACAGAAAAAACTGGGATGTGCTGGAATCTGCCTACCTTGGTATTTTTTCCTTCTCACAGTTTGTCATGTGGAATGATATCCGCAACCGCAGTGAGGAGCTTGAAAAGAATAAGATCGTGAAAAGTCTGATGGAAGGCCGTATCACATGGGATGCACCGGAAATGGAGCTTGGCAAAAGAGTTCCCGAGGATGATGTGCTGCTTCCACTGCCGGCGGATGCTTCTCAGCTTTATGCAATAGAGGCGGCTTCAAGAGGTGAAAGCTTTGTGCTTCACGGTCCTCCTGGTACGGGTAAATCACAAACCATTACAGCACTGATTGCCAATGCACTTGCACAGGGAAAGACTGTATTGTTCGTAGCAGAGAAAATGGCAGCACTGGAGGTCGTACAAAAAAGGCTTGAAAAAATTGGTATAGGTGATTTCTGTCTGGAGCTGCACTCCAATAAATCCAAAAAGAGAGCAGTACTTGAACAGCTGAGAAAAGCCTCCGAAGTAACAAAGCACCGCAGCAGCGAAGCATATGCCGCAAAGGCAGAAAGTATTGCCAATCTCCGTAAGGAACTGGATATTTACGAAGCTGCTCTTCACAGAAAGCATGACTGCGGAAAAAGCCTGTATGATCTGATTAATATATATGAGCTGAATTCACAATATGATGATGTTACTTCTTTCTCGGAGGAAATCATCGATAATATGACCGAAGAAATGCTGGAGGATTTTGAGATCACTGTTCAGCGTGTGATCGCGGCGGCGAAGGCTGTCGGTCATCCTTATGAGCATCCGCTTACATATGTAGGAGCAACGATCTATACACAGCACTTGCGTATGCAGCTCCCGGAAAAGCTTTCTGAATATCAGAAAGCAGTTGAGGAAATTGAGCTGCCGCTGCGTAATTTTGGAATTGCCGCAGACCTGAAAACCGAAACTTTTGCACTTTCGGAAACAGCAGTAAAAATTGCCAAAGAAAATGCCTTGTGGCTGAATTTGCCGAAAGCGTGGGCAAAGAATGAAAATATCACTACCTACCTGTTTGGTGTCTGGGAAATGTGTGAGCATTTCAACAGAAAAAGAGCTACCTACGAAAGAATGTCACAGAAATGGAAGCCTGACTTTTTCAGTCTTGACGGTCATGCACTTTTGCTGGCATATCGTGATGCCAATACGAAATGGTTTCTTGCCAAAAATCTTGGAATCAAAAAGATCTTCAAGCAGCTTTCACAGTATGCAAATGAGCCGATCACTAAGGAAGATATTGAAAAAATCCTGACCGAGCTTTCCGATTATCAGGTTGAGGTGCAGGAGGCAGACAGACTTTTTGGTATGTACGGTGATGACCTTGGCAGTCTTTATAACGGTGATAATACTGACTGGACAGATATCAGCAAAAAGACCGAAATAGCAAAGGAAAGTGCTGCAAAATTAGAAGAGCTTACCGGTTCGGATGATTACAGAATTAAATATTGCTCTGACAAGGAAATGAAAGAACCTGTCAATGCACTTTTAGATCGTTGGGAGCAGCTTGCTTCTGCAAGAAAAGAACTGTACGGACTGCTGGATATCACCAAGCCCGATGAAGCAGAATGGATAGAAAATGAATTGAAACTTTGCAGCGATATTAAAGAAAATTCTGATTCGCTCAAAGAGTGGATCTCATGGAACGATATTGCCGATGATGCACAGGCAAAGGGTTTGCAGCCTGTTACGGATGCTTACCGCTGCGGTATGGCACATGATAAGGTAGAAGGCTCTTATAAAAAGACGATCGCAAAACAGTTGTCAATGAAGGTGATTGACGGAAGTATGGTGCTGAATAAATTCTCGGGACCTGTATTTGATGAAAAGATCGAGCAGTTCAAGAGAATGGACAGAGAGTTTACCGCACTGACAAGAAAAGAGATCTATTGCAGACTTGCCGCCAAAGTGCCGAATTTCTCCAGAGAAGCAGCGCAAAGCTCAGAACTTGGTATTTTGCAGAGAGCAATCCGCAGCGGCGGAAGGGGGATCAGCATCAGACAGCTGCTCGAACAGCTGCCGAATATGCTGCCAAGACTTTGCCCGTGTATGCTGATGAGTCCGATTTCTGCGGCACAATATCTTGATCCGAACCGTGAACCGTTTGATATTGTCGTGTTTGACGAAGCCTCACAGCTTCCGACCTGCAAGGCGATAGGCGCACTCGCAAGAGGTAAAAATGCCGTAATTGTAGGTGACCCGAAGCAGATGCCGCCGACCTCCTTCTTTGCAAATAATTCTGTTGATGAGGATAATCTTGACATTGAGGATCTCGAAAGTATACTTGATGATTGTCTGGCACTGAGTATGCCGCAGACACACCTGTTGTGGCACTACCGCAGCCGTCATGAAAGCCTGATCGCATTCAGTAACCATGAATTCTATGAAAATAAACTCTACACATTCCCGTCCGTCAATGACAGGGAAGCAAAAGTAAAACTGATTCCTGTAGACGGTGTATTTGAAAGAGGAAAAACACGTCAGAACCGTGCTGAAGCGGAAGCCGTGATAGAAGAACTTAAACGCAGATGCCACGACAGCAATGAATCAAAATACAGTGTGGGTGTTGTTACCTTCAATATCAATCAGCAGAACCTGATCGATGACCTTCTGACCGAAGCCTGCAAGGATGATCCCGAACTGGAAGAATGGGCTTATCATTCTGACGAACCGATCTTTATCAAGAACCTTGAAAATGTACAGGGGGATGAAAGAGATGTCATTCTCTTCTCGGTAGGCTATGGTCCCGACAGTGAGGGCAGGGTATCGATGAATTTCGGACCGCTGAACCGTGAGGGCGGCTGGAGAAGATTAAATGTTGCAGTTTCCCGTGCAAGGTGTGAAATGACGGTTTATTCCTCTTTGACAGCGGATGTGATCAATCTGTCGAGAACATCAGCAGAAGGTGTTGCATCACTGAAAGCATTCCTGGAATATGCTTCTGGCAAGGAAATGAGCCGTGACAGAAATACCGTAAGGTCGGATATCAATAACCGCAGCGGTGTTGCGGACTGCATTTGCAGGGCACTGGAAGAAAACGGTTATAAAGCTGAGCGCATGGTGGGTCATTCCGAATACAGGGTAGATGTCGGTGTGATCGATCCCAACGATCCGGAAAAATATATCCTTGGTATACTTCTTGACGGTGGTAGTTACAGAGCCGCTAAAACCACAAGAGACCGTGAACTGGCACAGATTGATGTGCTGAAAAGTCTCGGCTGGAATATTATCCGCATCTGGTCGATGGACTGGTGGGATAACAGCAATAAGGAGATCAACCGGATTCTTGACACGGTAGAACGTCTGAAAGAAAACGCCCAACCAGAGGATGAAGAAGAAACCGTAACAGATGGTGCTTTGGACTTCTCCGACAGTGACGATGAGGTCAAAGAGCCTGAGATCCCGACCTATGAAGCGACTGTACTGGAGCTGACAAAGGCAAGTGTGGATATCCTTCTGACACCGAGATTTAAGGATATGAACCGCCGCAGGCTGAAAAGTGTTATCGAGAATGAAGCACCGATCACCGAAGAGCTTCTGGCAAGAAGAGTTATCAAGAGTTTCGGCATCCCGAGAATGACAGAGAAACTTCAGAAAATCATGAGTGACATGATCGCATTGCTTACAACACCGAAAATAAAGCAGGGCGATACCCTGATTTACTGGAGCGATAAGATAAAGCCGTCAGTCTATAAACATTTCCGCAAAAACGGCGAGGGCGATAATTATCGTGATGCCAACGATGTTCCTTATATGGAAGCGGCGAATGCTGTTATCTATATTCTTTATGATGAAGCAAGCATAGCGAAGAGCGACCTGATTAAGGAAGGCGTAAAGCTGATGAATTATACAGCAAGGGGCATTATCCTTGATGTTTTCGAGGGTGCGATAGAATTCCTTGTAAAGCAGGAATTACTCACCATAGACGAAAATGATATATGTTCTCTCACACGTGCCGGCATGGAACGTGCAGAATTCAACCGTACAGAAGACTAAAACAAGCGGAGTGCCTCCGTCGCAAAATTGACAGCGGAGGCACTCCGCAATTATCAAATTGAACAGAGAGGTACAGAGATGGAAACGAATTTTAATGCGTTGAGAGATAATCTTGTTTATGTGATAAAGGAATCCCAGATCAAACTTGGTTATACACCAAACGCTGTCAGGTTGAATTATCCACTTGATTCGCTGAACAGATTTTTTGGCACAGAACTTGATAAAGAGGAAATGCAAAGTGTACTTAGTGAGTTTTCAGATGATGTCAAAGACGAGCTTGGCGAGATCGAAATATCGGAATTTGAGGGAATGTTTACACTGATTATTCCGCCGCAGGGGGTACAGTTTGTGCATGAGAACATCAAAGACAGCGGATTTCTGACGGAACTGATCGATTTGATGAAAAATCAGGGGAACAACATAACAATCAATGATATCCTTGCGGTGTTTCACAAATATTCTGACAAG